>NZ_JBHURI010000051.1:0-29825 GCF_042673425.1 Agromyces sp. NPDC056965
GGTGCGCAGTGTGGTTGGGGCTAGCACCCCCCCCCGACGGCGGTACCCTTGAATCGAACCCGTGCTCATGAGGCGCCGGGTCAGGTTCCGCCCACGAAGCGGATGATTCAAGGAGAACGATCGATGACGATCACCCACGCACCGGCGAACCCCGCGACCGGCGCAAGCGCAGCACTGCCGACGGAGGCACCCGACCACGAACGGGTGCTCATCACCCGCGGCGCCCGTTCCGGGCTCACGATCATCGTGGCCGTGCACTCGACCCGTCTCGGGCAGGCCCTCGGCGGTGCCCGGCTCTGGCACTACGGCCGATGGACCGACGGTCTCGCCGACGCACTCCGCCTCTCGCAGGCGATGACGATGAAGAACGCGGCCGCGGGCCTCTCGCGCGGCGGCGGCAAGTCGGTCATCGCGATCCCGGCCGGCACGACGATCGACGCCGCGACGACCCACGACGCCATGCTCGACCTCGGCGACGCGATCGAGTCGCTCGGCGGCGCCTACATGACCGCCGAAGACGTCGGCACGAGCGCCGAGCTCATGGCCGTCGTGCACGAGCGCACCGAGCACGTCTGCGGCCTCCCGCCCGAGCAGGGCGGCGTCGGCGAGCCGGCGGACGCCACGGCAGCGGGCGTGCACGCCTCCATCCTCGCGACGCTCGGCGAGGTCTTCGGCTCGAACGACCCCGCCGGCCGGCACTTCGTGATCTCCGGCCTCGGGCAGGTCGGCGGCCGCCTGGCGCGCAGCCTCGCCGCGGCCGGAGCCCGCCTCACCGTGACGGATGTCGCGGAGGGCAAGCGGGCCCTCGCCGACGAGCTCGGCGCGGCCTGGGTCGACCCGGCGGAGGCCCACCTCGTCGAGGCCGACGTCTTCGTGCCGTGCGGACTCGGCGGCGTGCTCACGCCCGAGGTGGTGCGCGAACTCCGCGTCGCCGCCGTCGTCGGCGCCGCGAACAACCAGCTCGCCTCGCGCGACGTCGCCGCCCTGCTGCAGGAGCGCGGCATCGTCTGGGCTCCCGACTTCGTGGTGAACGCGGGCGGGGTCATCTACCTCGACGTCGCGAGCGTGCCCGGCGCCGACCAGGCCGCGCTCGATGCCCGCATCGAGGGGATCGGCGACACCGTGGCATCCGTTTTGCGCAGCGCTCGTGCCGACGGCACGACCACGCTCGAGGCGGCGGAGCGGCTCGCACGCACGCGGCTCGACGCCGGGCGCTGACTCTCGCGGAGGCGGCATCCCGGGCTTCCGGGGTGCCGCTTTCGCGACCGTGCCGGCATGCCGGCCGGGCCCGCTCCGCGCATCGGAGCACGCGAGCGGAGTGCGCGTGCGCGCCAGTAGGCTCGTGCCATGACGTCCCCCGCCATGCCGCCGACCGCCCCTGCCCGGTTCACGCCGGCGATCACCCCGGGGCGGCGGGTGGCGGCGGTGCTCGCATCGTCGGCCGCCGTCGCGCTCGCGGCGATGTTCGTCTCGCTGCTCGCGTTCTTCATCGGCAGCGGGCAGTCGCCCCAGGTGCTCGGCCAGGTGTTCGGCCACTTCGCGCTCGCCGCCTTCATCGCGTGGGTGCTGCTCTCGGTCGCGAATGCGGTCGGGGCGACGCGCGCGTGGTTCCTGACGCTCATCACGGGCTTCACCTCGGGCTGCCTCGCAGCGCTCATCGCGACGACGGTGACGGCCAGTGCCGCCGGCAACCCGTTCTCGGGAGCGATCTTCCTGTTCGTGATCGGCTCGCTCGTGAGCCTGAACCTGATCTTCATCCTCTCGATCATCGTCGGCGAGATGCTGCTCGCCCCGATCGTGCTCCGCGGCATCCTCGCCTACGCGCCCGAGGCGATCGACCGGCGCATCGCGCTCGTGCGCATCCCCGCGTCGAACCTCGACGAGGCCGTGCTCACGCACCGCGACCGGCAGCCCATCGACCAGTCGCTCGCCGACCAGCAGTGGGACAACTACTGCGCAGCCCTCGTGGCGGAGGGCTGGGAGACCATCGAGGTCGACGCGGCCCCCGAGCTCGCCGACTCGGTCTTCGTCGAGGACATGGTCGTGATGTTCGGCGACCTCGCCGTGCTCGCGAGCCCGGGCGCGGAGTCGCGCCGCGCAGAGGTCGAGGCGGTCGAGCGCGCGGTGCGCAACGTGCCAGGGCTCACGGTCACGCGCATCGAGCTGCCGGGCACCCTCGACGGCGGCGACGTGCTGAAGGTCGGCTCGACGGTCTACGTCGGCGCGTCCGATCGCACGAACGCCGAGGGCATCCGGCAGCTGCGCACCCTGCTCACGCCGCACCGCTACACCGTCGTCGCCGTGCCGATCACGAAGGCGCTGCACCTGAAGAGCGCCGTCACGGCACTGCCCGACGGCACGATCATCGGCGACCCGGCGCTGCTTGACGTCACGACCCTCTTCCCGCGCTTCCTGCCGGTGTTCGAGCCCGAGGGCGTCGCCGTGGTGGAGCTGTCGCGCGAGTCGCTGCTCATGTCGTCGTCGGCGCCGCAGACCGCCGCGATGATCGCGAGCCTCGGCTACCGGGTCGTGACGGTCGACATCGGCGAGTTCGAGAAGCTCGAGGGCTGCGTCACCTGCCTGTCGGTACGGGTGCGCTGAGCGAGACCGCTCGGCCGTCGTGCAGTTCGAGCACGCGATCGGCACGGCCGACGAGGGCCGGGTCGTGGGTCGTGACGACGGCGGCGACGCCGCGTGAGTGCACGAGCTCGCCGATGAGGTCCATGACGGTCGCGGCGGTACCGCTGTCGAGCTGCCCAGTGGGTTCGTCGGCGAGCAGCAGCTGGGGGCGCGCGGCGAGGGCCCGCGCGATGCCGACGCGCTGCTGCTGGCCGCCCGAGAGCTCGTACGGGCGCTGGGCCGCATGCCCGGCGAGCCCGACGAGTTCGAGCGACTCGGCGACGCGGGCATCGCGATCGGCGGGGTCCATGCGCTGGAGGCGGAGCGGCACTTCGACGTTCTCGGCCGCCGAGAGCACGGGGATGAGCCCGAACGACTGGAAGATGTAGCCGAGGCGGTCGCGCCGCACGGCCGCGAGCTCGTCGTCGCCGAGGGCCGAGAGCTCGTCGTCGCCGAGCAGCACGCGCCCGCTCGTCGGCGTGTCGAGGCCGCCGAGCAGGTTCAGCAGGGTGGTCTTGCCGGCGCCCGACGGGCCGGTCACGACGAGCAGCTCGCCGGGCCGCACCTCGAGCGAGACGTCGGCCACCGCGTGCACCGCCCCGGCCTTCGATTCGAAGACGCGGCTGATCGATTCGGCGCGCAGCGTGCTCATCGCCCCTCCTCGGGTGCGTCGGTGACGGATGCCTCGGCCGCGCGCTCCTCGGCGCGTCGGGCGCGCCGGGTCGTGGGGGCGGCGGACTCGGGGTCGGCGGGGGCCTCGGGCGCAGCGAGGGAATCGGGCGCAGCGGGCGTCGCCGGCCGATCCGGCGGCGGCGCGGCATCCGCTCGCCCTTCGTCACCCGGCCACACGCCGACGTGATCGGCCTCGAGCGCGAGTCGCACGCGATCGCGCAGCTCGAGGCTCTGCATGAAGTCGTGCGGCAGCTGCAGGCGCCCGACCCGGTCGAGCACCGCGAACTCCTCGGCGATGTGCTGCTCCTCGCCGTGCTCGTCGACGCGGGTCGACCGCAGCACCTCGGTCGAGGTGCGGCCGTCGCGGATCTGCACCGTGCGGCGCACATGGCCCGACACCGTCGGGTCGTGCGTGACGATGAGGGTGGTGACGCCGAGCTCCTCGTTGACGCCGCGCATCGCCTCGAGCACCGCGGCCGACGTGGACTCGTCGAGTTCGCCGGTCGGCTCGTCGGCGAGCAGCACCTCGGGGGAGTTGGCGAGGGCGACGGCGATCGCGACGCGCTGCTGCTGCCCGCCCGAGAGCTCGCCCGGGCGCCGGTCGTGCAGCTCGCCGACGTCGAGCAGCTCGAGGAGCTCTGCGACGCGGCTCGCCCGCGCCGCGCCGCGGAGGGTGCCGGCGACGTTCATCGCGAGCGCGACGTTCTCGGCCGCGGTCAGGTAGGGCAGGAGGTTGCGCGAGGTCTGCTGCCAGACGAATCCGACCGTGTGCCGCTGGTAGGCGACGCGCTCGCGTGCGCCCATCGACAGCAGGTCGTGACCGGCGACCCGCGCGACACCGGCGGTGGCGGTGTCGAGCCCGGAGAGGATCGTCAGGAGCGTGGACTTGCCCGATCCCGAAGCGCCGACGACGGCGACCATCTCGCCCGGGTCCACGCGCAGGTTCAGCCCCTGGAGGGCCTGCACCTCGACGCCGTCGGCGCTGAAGATGCGCACGAGGTCGGTGCAGAGCACGTGCGGCTCCGCCCCGGCGCCGGGGGAGGCGTGGTGCTGCGGGGTCGATGCCGGGGCCTGCTGGTCGGTGCGGGTCACGGGGTCATCCTTCCTCTTCCTTGCGCATCGCGCGAGCGGCGTTGACGCTGCCGTCGATGCGGGATGCCACGGCGGCCGCGGCGATCGTCACGAGCACGCTGCCCGCGAGCACCGCGGTGATGAGCCAGGGGTCGAGCGTCACGGCCGGCTGGGCGTCGCCGTCGGTGAACGCCCGCAGGTCGATGCCCGCGAGCACGACGAAGGGCAGCGCGGCGCCGAGCAGCGCACCGGCGACGAGCGCGATGAGCGCGACCGGGCCGATCTCCCACACGACGAGCGCGCGCTCGCCGCGGCGGCCGAGGCCGAGTGTCGACAACAGCGGCAGCAGGCGGTCGCGGGCCGGGCGGCCGACGACGAGGGTGAGCACGATCGCGAGCGCGGTGAGCAGGCTCGCCAGCACGATCGCGACGATGAGCGAGATCACGAGGCCCTGCGTCGTCGGCCGCTCGCGCAGCTCGGAGAGCACGTCGTCGGCGGTGACGACCACGGCGTCGTCGCCGGCGATCTCGGCGAGGGCGGCGGTGATCTCGTCGGCCCCGGCGGCGGAGGTGCCCTCGTCGAAGCGCACGAGCACGGTTCGGGGTACCAGCGTCGCGGTGAACGGCTTCGCGTTGTCGACGTCCATGAGCACCCAGTTCGCGCGAGGCGAGAACGCGGTGCGACCGTCGACGGCGCCGAGCGCGTCGAAGTCCTCGCCGTCGAGCTCGGCGGAGTCCGCGTCCGAGACGAAGTCCGACACCGTCTTCGAGAGCAGCACCGGCACGTCGTCGGCGTCGCTCGCGTCGAGGCCGGCGGGGAGCGGGGTCGACGAGTCGCGACCCTGCTGCACCTGCCGCATCTCCTCCGTGTCGATCACGATGAGCGTCGAGGTGCGCGATCGCCCGTCGGCGGTGACCTTGGTCGGCTTCGCCGAATAGACGGGCGCGATCGCCGCGACGCCCGGCACCGCCGCGAACTCGTCGAGCTGTTCGAGCGTGAACGGCGTGCCGCCGACGGATGCATCGGCGCCGACCTGTGCGTCGGCGGCTCGTTCGACGCCCGACTGCACCGTGCCGAGCAGCACCGAGGAGAACACGGCGACCGAGACGCCGACGACGACGGCGAGCACGGGCACGAGCCCTGCCGACGGGTCGCGGAGCGCCCGCGCCGACCCGAGGAACGGCACGAGGCCGGCTCGGCGCGCGGTGGTTCGTACGAGTGCGGCGAGGGGGATCGGGTACACCCGCAGCACGACGAGGCACGCGAGCAGCGAGAGGAGGAGCGGCACAGCGGCGAGCAGCGGATCGACCCCGGTCGACGCGGTGGAGGTGGCGAGGCCGCGGCGGTACAGCAGCACGACGGCGGTGACCGCGAGCACGGCGACGAGCACCTCGGCCATCCAACGGAAGCGCCCGGTGCCCGGCTTGCCGAGATCGGCCCTGGCCCTTCGGAGCGGGCTGAGGCCCGGCTCCGCCGCGACGAGCAGCACTGCCGGGGTCAGGGCGAAGAGCGCCGCGATCGCCCAGCCCGCCGCGCCGCCGTCTGCGGCGATGAGCAGCGTGCCGAGCAGGCCCCCGAGGATCGCGGCGGGCACGCCGATGGCGAGTCCTTCGAGCGCGAGGATGCCGCGGAGCTGCCCTGGCGAGGCCCCGCGGGCGGCAGCCAGCTCGAGGCCCGTGCGACGTCGCTCGAAGACGACGCGGGCTCCGAGCACGAGCACCGCGACCATCACGCCGATCGGGCCCGAGGCGATCGTGGCGAGCACGGCGTCGCTCGCGCTCGCCGCGACCGCCGCGTCGTTCAGCGCGTCGGTGAGGCCGCTCGTGAACGCCACTTCGCCGACGGTCGCGAACCAGTACTCCCACGAACCGCCGCCGAGCACGAACACCTGGCTCGTGAACTCGCCGAGCTGCGTGACGAGCTCGGCCGTGTCCGCGGCGCGGATGCGGTCGGGCAGCGTCGGGAACCACGCGTCCATCGCCGTCGGCAGGTTCGACTCCTGCAGCGCAGACCACGAGACGGGGTCGGCGAACCCGAGGCCCGTGACCTCGATGTATCCGCCGGGCGTGTACGCGACCGACGGTTCGAGCGCCACTTGCGGCACATGCGACCAGAACCCGTCGTCGGGGTCGATCGCCGCGAAGGTGCCGACGAGTCGCACGTCCTGCGGGTCCGTGCCGATCGGGATCGAACGGTCGTCGCCGAGCGCCCAGTCCATCTCCTCGGCGACCGCGTCGGCGAGGACGATCTCGAGGGGCGTGCCTCCCGGGACCGGTCCGGTCAGTGTCGCGGGCCATTCGCCGCCGGTGAGCGCGATGTGCTCGCGGATCCGGGGGTCGAACGTCGTGAAGAGCTGGTACGAGGTGGAATCCGCCGAGGCACCGGGCACGCTGGCCTTGGCCGGTCCGGTCACCAGCGCGGTGAGCGGCTCGCCCGTGACGCCGGCCAGCAACTCGGGCATGCCGGCACGGATGTCGAGCAGGCGCTGCTCCTGTGCGCCCCAGACCGCGTCGATCCGGGGGTCGAGGGTCGTGTCGCCGCTCGACGCGCCGAGCTCGGGCAGGTTGCGGCTCGAGGTGACGACGTCGATCTCGCGCGCTGCGAACTGGTCGAGCGAGTCCTCGAGCGCCGCCGTGTGCATCGCGGCGACCGCGCGCGGCACGCCGGTGGCGAGCAGCGCGCCGGCGAGCACGAGCAGCGCGAGCATGATCGACGCGAGCGGCCCTGCGAAGAACTGGCGTCGCAGGAGGCCCGGAGTGCTGAGCCGCGAACGGTGGCCGGCGGTCATCCTTCCTCCTGTCTGAGCCCCGGGCGCGCGGCGATGCGCCGAACGGATGCCGCGGCGCCCACTGCGATCGCCGCGGCGAGCCCGAGGAAGGCGGCGATGCCGAGGAGCCATGGCGCCAGGGCGATGCCGAACTCGACGGGCACGACGGCCGGGACGCCGGCGACCGCGGCCCTCGCGAGCTCACGTGCGGTGAGCAGCGCCGTGGCGACGCCGACGATCGCACCGATCACGACCGCCGAGCCGAGCGCCACGGCGAGCTCTGCGAGGCGTGCCCGCGATTGCGTGCGCGCCGGCACGCCCAGCGCGCGCAGCACGACGATCTCGCCCAGTCGGCTGCCGCGGAGTGCTGCGACGAGGGCGACGATCGCGATGAGGGCGAAGAGGAGCGCGCCGGCGGCGCCGATCCAGAGGACGGCGATCGCCGGGGCGATGAACGGAGCCGACGACGACGCCGACCTGGCATCCGCGATGACGGTCGAGCCGTGTTCGCGGTCGAGGTCGGTGGCGAGCCGGTCGGGCTCGGCGGTCGCGATCCATCGCTCCCCGAACGCCGGGACACCCGCGCCGGCGTCGAACGCGTACCGCTCGAACGCCCCGAGGTCGGCGAGCACACCGTCGTCGCCGGCCGTCGGCACCACGGGGAGCACGCCGGCCACGACGGCGTCGACCTCGGCGCTGCCGGTGAGCACGCGGAACGCGAACACGTCGCCGACCCGGGCCGAGATGCGCTCGGCGAGGTCGGCGCCGAGCACGACGGGCAGCGGATCGCTCCCGCCGTCGATGAGCGTCGCACGGGAGGCGGGCGCCTTCGAGGTGAGCAGGTGTTCGCGCTCGACCTCGAAGCCGGGGCCGGCGACGCTCGAACCGTCGAGGGAGATGGCGCCGAACGAGACGAGGACGTCGGCGCCCGCCGCGCCGGACAGCGAGGCGTCGAGGCCGATGAATCGCAGCCCCTCGGCGTCGGGCACGTCGAGGCGCACGGTGCCGCCGCCGGCCGCGACGTCGACGGGCACCGCTGCCACCGGCGTCGCGGCACCGTTCGCGGTGAGGAACCACGCGGCGACGGCGACGGCGCCGTTCGTGCCGGCGGGTGCATCGAGTCCGACGGCGACGTCGAGCGTCGTGGTGCCGGCAGGAAGCGCGGTGCCGGCCGCGGCGGCCGATTCCTCGAGGGCCGAGAAGCCGCTCGCCACGCCCGTGCCGGGCGCGATGCCGGAGTCGCCGACGGGCAGCGCCACCACGATCGCGCGGTCCGAACCGATCCGCACCTCGCCGCGGAAGACCGGAGCCTCGGCCGTCACGCCCTCGATGCCGTCGAGGCCGTTCTCGAGCGCCAGGGGATCAGGGCCCTGCACGACCTCGCGACCCGCGTACGACACGCGCACCTCACCGCCGGTCGCGAGCGCGGAGGCGGTGCGATCGATGCCCTGCCATGATCCCGCGAACGCTGCGGACAGCGTGAGTCCGGCGACCGCGAGCATCGTGACGAGCGACGCGGCCGAGTACAGCGATGCGCGGCGTGCGAGTTGGCGCATCGGCAGCGACGGCACCAGCCCAGGGCGGGCCACCGCGAACCGCTCGAGCACGGCGTCGATCGGACGCGTCAGCCAGAGCGCGGCGAGGGCGAGCGCGACGAGCACGAGCATCGGTGCGAGCACGGCGATCGGATCGACCTCCACGCCGCCCGACGCGCTCGCCACGAGCGGCGAGCCGTAGAGCCGGAACTGCCAGAACGCGACGGCGGCGAGCACGACGAGGAGCACGCCGCCGCCGGTCGCGAGGCCGCGCGCCACCCGGCCGATCTCGTCGCCCGCGCCTCGGACGACGGGCCGCCGCGCGTCGAGCCAGGCGCGGCCTGCGACGACGACCAGCGTGCTGCCGAGCACGACGGAGGCCACGACGGCTGCTGCGCCCCAGTCGCGGGCCTCGCCCGGTCGAGCGGCCGCGAGCACCGCCTCGGCCGCTGTGGCACCGATGATCGCGGCCGGCACGCCGAGCACGAGCACCTCGACCGCGGTGTCGCGGGCGAGACGACCGGCGGAGGCGCCGCGAGCGCGGAGCAGCAGCGTCTCACCGCGTCGGGCTGCACCGAGCAGTGTCGCAAGTCGGGTCAGGGCCGCGAAGCCGGTGAAGGCGAGGAGCAGGATCGGCAGCGGGGCGATGGCCCGCACGGCGCCGAGGCTCGCGAGGAGTCGCGAGAGCGTCGCCTCGAGGCCGCCGAGCGCGCTCAGGCCATCGGTGCCGATGGCCGGCTCCGCGCGAAGGGCGGGCTCGACGTCGGGCAGTTCGGCACGGAGCAGCCGTGCGGAATCGGGGGTCCCCGCGGCGGAGTCGACGACGGCCGTCCAGCGCACGACGACCGCGGCCGGAAGATCGAGGGTGGATGCCTCTGCGACGAGAAACGGGCCGGCGCCGTCGGCGGTCGCGCCGGTGGCGACGACGCCCTCTCCGAACCACGCCGGGTCGCTCGGCTCGAGCGGCAGCCACGTGCCGACGACGAGGAGTCGAGGCGCGGAGGCGCCGGCGAGTTCGACGACGTCGCCCGGTGCGAGGCCGAGCGCCTCGGCGGCTGCCGCGTGGAGCGTCGCGGGCACGGCGGTCTCGGCGGCGGCCGCGGCGACCGCCTCCGGATCCTCCGGCCAGGCCCCCTCGACGAGTTCCGAGCGCTCCTGCGCCGCCGGGTCGGCGAGCAGCACGGCGCCGAACGTCGCATCACCGCTCGTCGCATCGACCGGCGCGGTCTCGACGCTGCGGCTCCAGGACGCGTCGAACGGCGTGATCATTCGATCGAGCACGGATGCCGCGGCATCCGCCTGGGCCTCGGGGTCGTGCGCCACGCGGATCTGCCAGCGTGCGGCGCCCGTCGTGCCCTGCGCCGAGGCGAGGCCGCTGCGGAGCCCGCTCGCCGAGGACCCGGCGAGGGAGTCGATGACGGCGGTGGACAGGCCGGAGAGCAGGAGGACGACCGCGGCGATCGCGGCGAGCACACCGGCACGCGCGTTCGCGCGGGCGAACGCAGTCCGTGCCGCTCCCACGCGCGCTCCTCGTCGGTCGGGTCGTGTGCGCGGCGGTAGAGCGCCGTTTCGGACGGGTCGGGTCGGGTCGCACCGTCGTCACCGCACAGCGACGAATCCGCACAGCCTATCCCCGTGGTGGGTCTTGCGCGCCACCCTTTCGAGCCCATATTCTGTAGGGCTGGCCGAGGAACGAGTTCCGACCGGCCTCGAGGGTTCGAGACGATGACGCAGGAGGACACCATGCAGACAGACACCGACGCCCGCACGATTGCGGACTCCGGCTCTGCCCGCCCGGCGTACCTCGTCGGGCTCGCCGGGTAGACCGCCTGTAGTTCGCTACCGAATACAAGCGCAGGCTCCGCCTGCTCCGCGGTCTCACGCATTCTCGCGTTCCGCGGATTCCTCCTCTCCTTCCCTTTCGCCGACCGGCCCTTCCATGGGCGCTCGGCGCTCCCAATCCCGATTGGAAACCGGCTGTGTCCGTCACCCTGCAAACGCCGACCGCTCCCGACGCGCCCGAGCCCGCGTCGCAGCCCCCTCGCCTCAGTACCGTTCGCGCGCTCTGGCGACTGCGCGAGTACGCCGGTCCCGCCATGCCGGCCTTCGCCGGCAGCATGGCCGCGGCGCTCGTCGCCCAGCTCATCGCGCTCGCGATCCCGCAGGTGCTGCAGCAGATCGTCGACGGGCCGCTCGCGAAGGGCGAGGCCGACGCGGTCATCCCGCTCGCGCTGCTCGTCTTCGTGCTCGGCGCCGTCGAGGCGATCCTCTTCGCGGTCCGCCGCTGGCTCGTGGTCGGCCCGGGCACCAGGGTCGAGGCGCGCATGCGCAACGCCCTGTACGCGAAGCTGCAGGACCTCCCCGTCAGCTTCCACGACCGCTGGCCGAGCGGCCAGCTGCTCTCGCGCGCGGTCAGCGACCTCGGACTCATCCGCCGCTGGTTGTCGTTCGGCCTCGTGCTGACCGGCGCCAACGTCGTGATCATCGTGGTCGGCGTCGGCATCCTGATGTCGATGAACTGGTTCCTCGGGCTCATCTTCCTCGTCTGCTCGCTGCCGCTGTGGTGGGCGGGCTGGCGCTTCGAGGGCCGCTACTCCGAGATGTCGCGGCTCAGCCAGGACCAGGCGGGCGACCTCGCGACCGCGGTCGAGGAGTCGGTGCACGGCATCCGCGTGCTGAAGGCGTTCGGCCGCGGCAAGCACGCCCTCTCGACCTTCCGCGCGCAGGCCGAGTCGCTGCGCAGCACCGAGATCGAGAAGGCGCGCCTCGACGCGAACATCTGGGTGTGGATCATGGTGGTGCCCGCGATCGCGCTGTCGCTCTGCCTCGTGGTGGGTGTCTGGCTCGCCTCCCAGGGGCAGCTCAGCGTCGGCGAACTCGTCGCGTTCTTCGCGACCGCGACCGTGCTCGCCTGGCCGATCGAGTCGATCGGCTTCATGCTCGCGTTCGCACTCGACGCGCGCACCGCGACCGACCGGTTCTTCGACATCCTCGACAGCGAGAACACGATCGTCGACCCCGCAGAGGCCCGCTCGCTCGACCGTCCGCGCGGCGAGCTCTCCTTCCGCGACGTGCACTTCCGCTACCAGGACTCGCCCGAGCGGTTCGGCGACCTGCTCGACGGCGTCGACCTCGTGCTCGAGCCCGGTGAGACGATGGCCCTCGTCGGCCTCACCGGCTGCGGCAAGACGACGATGACCGCCCTCACGACGCGTCTCTACGACGTGACCGCGGGCTCCGTCATGCTCGACGGCGTCGACGTGCGCGCGTTCACCCGCGACGAGCTGCGCACCCACATCGCGATGGCGTTCGAGGATGCGACCCTCTTCAGCGCCTCGGTGCGCGACAACGTGCTGCTCGGTCGACCCGAGCTCGCGGGCGACGACCCCGCGGTGCGGGCCGAAGCCGACCGGGTGCTCGGCGAGGCCCTGCGCATCGCGCAGGCCGGGTTCGCCTTCGAGCTGCCCGACGGCCTCGACACGAAGGTCGGCGAAGAGGGCATGAGCCTCTCCGGCGGGCAGCGGCAGCGGCTCGCGCTCGCGCGCGCCGTCGCGGCCAAGCCCGCAGTGCTCGTGCTCGACGACCCGCTCTCGGCGCTCGACGTCGCGACCGAGGCGCGGGTCGAGGCCGAGCTCCGATCGGTGCTCGCCTCGACCACGGCGCTCATCGTGGCGCACCGGCCCTCGACGGTCATGCTCGCCGACCGGGTCGCGCTGCTCGAGCACGGGCGGATCACCGCCGTCGGCACGCACTCCGAGCTGCTGCGGGAGAGCGAGCACTACCGCTTCGTCATCACGAGCCTCGAGGACGACGAGCGCAGAAGCACCGGCGTCGATGCCGTCGACGCCCCGACCACGATCCGAGAGGAGGCGGCATCATGAGCGTCACCGGTGTACAGGGAGAAGAACGCCAGGACTACTCGAAGGCGGAGTCCGCGCAGATCCGCGCTCGCTCGCGGCGCCTGCTCGGCTCGCTGCTCGCCCCGCTGAAGGGCAAGCTGTGGCTGACGGCGGCGGCCATCGTCGTCTCGTCGGCCGCGCAGGTCGCCGGCCCCGCGCTCATCGCGTACGGCATCGACCAGGGCATCCCCGCACTCATGAAGCAGGACTGGTTCCCCGTCGCGTTCGCCGGCGTCGCCTACCTGCTGACCGGGCTCGTCGGGGCGTTCCTCATCTCGGTGTACATCCGGATGTCGGCGCGCATCAGCCAGGCCGTGCTCATCGACCTCCGCACCCGGGTGTTCCTGCACACGCAGAAGCTCTCGCTCGAGTTCCACGAGTCGTACACCTCCGGGCGCATCATCTCGCGGCAGACGAGCGACCTCGACGCCATCCGCGAGCTCATGGACGAGGGGCTGACGCTCCTCGTGCGCGGGCTCATGTACATGGTGTTCACGGGCGTCATGCTCGTGATCGTCGATGCTCCGTCGGCGCTCGTGCTGCTCGTCGCGCTGATCCCGCTCGGCATCCTCACGCGATGGTTCCAGGTGCGGTCGCAGTCGCTGTTCCGGCGCTCGCGCGTGGCGTCGGCGAAGCTCATCGTGCAGTTCGTCGAGACCATGACGGGCATCCGCGCGGTGCAGGCGTTCCGCAAGCAGCGGCGCAACGAGGTGGAGTTCGGCGGACTCGTCGAGGACTACCGCGACGTGAACGCGAAGGTGCTCGGCCTCTTCGCGGTCTACAACCCGGGCCTCGCCCTGATCGGCAACACCGCGGTGGCGGCCACCATCGTCATCGGTGGCTTCCGCGTCGTCGACGGTGCACTCGGGGTCGGCGTGCTGCTCGCGACCGTGCTCTACACGAAGCGGTTCTTCGACCCGATGGAGGACATGGCGATGTTCTACAACGGGTACCAGTCGGCCTCGTCGGCGCTCGAGAAGATCTCGGGCGTGCTCGAGGAGGAGCCGAGCGTGCCCGATCCGGTGAAGCCGGTCGACCTGTGGAACGCGGAGGGGCGGGTCCGCTTCGACGACGTCGAGTTCGCGTACACGAAGGACCGTGTCATCCTGCCGCGCTTCGATCTCGACATCCCCGCGGGGCAGACGATCGCCCTCGTCGGATCGACGGGTGCCGGCAAGTCGACGCTCGCCAAGCTCATCGCGCGCTTCTACGATCCGAGCGACGGCGCGGTCACGCTCGACGGCGTCTCGCTCACCGACCTGCATCCGAAGGATCTGCGGCGCGCGATCGTCATGGTCACGCAGGAGGCGTACCTGTTCTCGGGCTCGGTCGCCGACAACATCGCGCTCGGCAAGCCCGACGCGTCGTTCGACGAGATCGTGCGCGCCGCGATGGCGGTCGGTGCGCACGAGTTCATCGAGGGGCTGCCGAACGGCTACGACACCGACGTGAACAAGCGCGGCGGCCGGGTGAGCGCCGGGCAGCGGCAGCTCATCTCCTTCGCGCGGGCGTTCCTCGCGAACCCGGCGGTGCTGATCCTCGACGAGGCGACCTCCTCGCTCGACATCCCGAGCGAGCGACTCGTGCAGGAGGGCCTCACGAAGCTCCTCGCCGACCGCACGGCGGTGATCATCGCGCACCGCCTGTCGACGGTCGCGATCGCCGATCGGGTGCTCGTGATGGAGCACGGGCGCATCGTCGAAGACGGCTCGCCGGCCGAGCTCATCGCCGGCACGGGCCATTTCGCCGCGATGCACGCGGCCTGGCGGGACTCGCTCGTCTGAGCCGAATGTTCCAGCTTGACGGGGTACCCCGGCGTCCGCCTCGGGGTACCCCCTGAACTGGGCGCGCGGCGAGGTGCCCGTGCACGGTACGCTCGCGGCAGGCGGACACACCGTCGTGGTCACGCCTGCCTTCGGATTGGAGGAGCTATGGAGACGCCCGAACGTCCCCTCCGGGTCGCGATCGCCGACGATGCGCTCCTCCTGCGCGAGGGCATCGCGAAGGTCCTCGTCGACGGCGGCCTCGAGGTCGTCGCCTCGGTCGGCACGGGCGCCGAACTGCTCGAGGTCGCGGCGCGCGGCGGACTCGACGCGGCCGTGCTCGACATCCGCATGCCCCCCAGCTACCGCGACGAAGGCATCCTCGCGCTCGAGGAGATGCGCGCCCAGGGCTCGACGATCGGCGTGCTGCTGCTCTCGATGTACGCGACGCCCGAGTACGCGCTGCGGGTCATGGGCGCGGGCAGCGGCACCGGCTACCTGCTGAAGGAGCGCGTCTCCGAACCGCAGACCCTCGTGCGCGCCGTCGAGACCGTCGCATCCGGCGGTTCCGTCGTCGACCCCGAGGTCGTCGAGCAGCTCGTGCAGCGCACGCGCGCCGACGATCCGCTCTCGCGCCTCACCGAACGCGAGCGCTCGGTGCTCGAGCTCATGGCGCAGGGGTACTCCAACGGGGGCATCGCGCAGACGCTCTTCCTCGGGCTGAAGACGGTCGAGACGCACGTGCGCTCCATCCTGCAGAAACTCGACCTCGAGGAGTCGCCAGAGCACCACCGTCGAGTGCTCGCGGTGCTGACGCTCCTCGGCGCGAGGTGATGGCCCCCGGCCGCAAGGGCCGGATCATCAGGCGCTCGATCGTCATCGCACTCGTCGTCGCCGCGAGCCTCACGATGGAGATCACGGGATTCGTCGCGACACCCGCCGAGCTGCGCCGCGAGGTGTCGTGGACCACGCTGCACGCGATCGTCCCGCTCGTGTTCGCGGCGTGCGCCGGGGTGGCATGGGCGATCGGCCCGTCGCGGCTGCCGGCTCGCCTCATGGTCGCCTTCCCGCTCGTCTGGATCCCACTCTCGTTCCTCCGCGTCATCGAGCACGTGGCCTGGCTCTGGCCCTTCGTCTACGGCGTGCACCTGTGGTGGGCGGTGCTCACCGGCATCCTCGTGCTGCTCTATCCGCGCGGACGGCTGATCGACGGCGTCGATCGCTGGATCGCCGGCATCGCACTCGTCACCTCGGTCGGCTACCTGCTCGGCGTGCTGCTGCTCGGCCAGCCGTCGCCCGCGGTCTGCGACTGCACGGCGAACCCCTACCTCGTCGCCGACGCACCCGGCGTGTTCGCGGTCATCGACATCGGATATCGGCTCGTCGGCGTGCTGCTCGCGATCGTCATCGCCGTGCGACTGCTCGTGCGCTGGGTGCGCGGCAGCGTGCCCGCCCGCACCGTGGCGTTCCTCATGCCGATCGCCCTGATCGCCTGGGTGATCACCCTCGCGACGCAGGCCGCGGCGTACGCGTCGGGCGGTGCCGATCTCGTGCTCGACACGGTCTCGCTCGTGGCGATCGCCTCGATCCCGGTCAGCTTCGTCGCGGGCATCTCCCATGCGCGCAACATGCGCGCCCGGGTCGCCGACCTCATGCGCATCACGCGCGAGGGCGCCGATCGGGGCCTCTGGGCGGAGTCGCTCGCGCGCACCCTGCGCGATGCCTCCGTGCGCGTCTACTGGTGGGACGAGGAGCGGGGCAGGTACGCGGATGCCTCGGGGGAGCCGCTCGACGGAGGGCCCGCCGCCCTTCGCAGCGACCATGGCCTGCTGCCCGTCTCCTCGCCGACCGGCATGCCGATCGCCGTCATCCGCCACGACCGGGTGCTGACCGACAACATGCGCCTGCTCGACGGCGTCTCGAGCGCACTGCGCCTCTCGGTCGACAACGGCCGGCTGCGATCCGAGATCGAACGCACCCTCGAACAGGTGCGCCAGTCGCGGAGCCGCATCCTCGAGGCGGGCGACGAGGCGCGGCGCCGCATCGAGCGCGACCTCCACGACGGCGCCCAGCAGCACCTCGTCTCCCTCGGCATGCGCCTGCGCCTCGCGGCGAATCAGGCCCGCGACCGCGGTGTCGAGCCGCTCGGCGTCGAACTCGACGGCACGATCCTGATGTTGAACCAGGCCCTCAAGGAGCTGCGGGAGCTCGCGCACGGCATCCACCCCTCGCTGCTGTCGTCGGGCGGGCTCGCGCTCGCCGTGCCCGAGCTCGCGGGCCGCTGCCCCGTGCCGGTCGAGATCGACGTGCAGCCCGAGGGGCGCCTCCCCGAGGTCGTCGAGTCGACGGCGTACTTCGTCGTCTCCGAGGCGCTCGCGAACATCGCCAAGCACGCGCAGGCGACCCGGGGGTGGGTGCGCGCCGCACTCGTCGACGGCGAGCTCGAGCTCGTGGTGCGCGACAACGGGGTCGGCGGGGCGGCACCCGAGGGCAGCGGCATGCTCGGCATCGCCGACCGCGTCGACGCCGTCGGCGGGCGGTTCCGCCTCGACAGCGAGCCGGGGGCGGGCACGACCATCACCGTCCGCATTCCGCTCGCGGGGTTCGACGCGCACTGACGCCGCCGCCGACGGGTCGGCTTCAGGCGCGCCAGCGGCAGGCCGAGAGGTCGATGCGATAGCCGTCGTCATCGTTCGAGGGGCGCAGCGGCGTGCCCTCGTCGAGGTAGTGCTGCCGGGCTCGCTCGGCGTGACCCGCGGGCGGGCGCCCGCCCGCGCGGACGACGCGCCACCACGGCACGTCCGCGCCGGAACGCGCCATCACCTGCCCGACGGCGCGCGCGCCGCGCGAGCCGAGCAGCGCAGCGACATCGCCGTACGTCGCGACCTGACCGGGCGGGATGTCGGCGACCACCACGAGCACGGCCTCGACGAACCCCTCGGCGTGCTGCTGCGGCATCCGGTGCGCCGATCGCTCGGGGTGCGGGTCAGAGTTCGAGTGCGCCGATGACGTCGCCGTACGCGGTCTCGCCGATGTCGGTGAAGCCGATGCGGTGGAAGAACGCCTCCGGCCCCTCTTCGCCCGGCTCCCACAGCACGGTGATGCGGTCGAAGCCGCGGTGCTTGGCCTCTTCGGCGAGCGCCGTCGCGAGGAAGCGGCCGACGCCCTTGCCCTGCACCTCCGCGTCGACGTTGATGCGCCAGATGCAGGCCCGGAACTCCTCGTGCTCGTTCTCGGGGTCGAAGTTGCCGTGGATGAAGCCGACGACGCGATCCTCGAGCAGCGCCACGCGCTGCCACGCGGTGGCGGGGTTCACGACCGAGGACTCGGCGGAGTAGGTGACCGGGGCGATGAACTGCTCCTGGCCGGGCTTCAGCGACAGTGAGTTCGCCGCCACGATGTTCGACGCCGACAGGTCTTCCAGTCTGAGCTCAGCCATGCGCCAAGGCTAACGCGTGGGGCCGCAACGTCGGTAGCCGAGACGAAACAAAGGCGAACTGCCAGCCGAGGTGCCTGGCCGCTGATAGTCTCTCGCGGGTTGTCGTCGGAGGAAGCGGGAGATCATGCGTCGAGGGTTCACGTTGTCGGGACTGGTGATCGCCTCGGTGATCCTGCTGAGCGGGTGCGCCTCGAGCGCCGGATCGGCGCCGAGCGCCGAGCCGACCGTCGCCGGGGTGCCCGCCGAGGACCGGCTGCCGACCGCTGAGGACCTGCCCGACGGCTGGATCGCACAGCCCGACGCCGCCGAACCGAGCGACGACGCCGGCGACGCCGAGGCCGGCGACGATTCGCGAGGCGTCTGCGGCGGCGACTTCTCGGGCGGCGTGTCGGTCGAGCCCGACGCCTCGCGGATGTTCGACCTCGAATGGATGCAGGCCCAGCTCTCGGTCTCGATCGTGCAGGACTCCGACGAGGACTGGCAGGCGCTCGTCGAGCAGATCGCCGCAGACGGCGCCGAATGCGACGGTCAGGTGAGCCTCGCCGACCTCAGCGACCCCGAGTCGGGCGTCGTCGTGCTGCTCGCCGAGTCCGGCGGCACCCTGCCCACGTACATCAGCTACAGCCTCGTCACCGATGGGGACGACCTGCTCGTCGTCGGCACGTACTCGACGGTGCAGCTCCAGCGCGCCATGCTCGACGAGCTGCTCACGGCCGCCCGCGACAAGGCCGCGATCTGAGCGATCGCGGTCGGAATTCTCTCGATGTCGAGATATTCGGGCGACGCGGTAAGCTGGCAGACGGCGTGTCCGACCGCCCGCACACTTCCCCGTTTCCCCCAGTAGATCCAAGGAGAGACCCTCTTGTCCAAGATCAAGGTTGAAGGCACCGTCGTCGAACTCGACGGCGACGAGATGACGCGCATCATCTGGCAGGCCATCAAAGACACGCTCATCCACCCGTACCTCGACGTGAACCTCGAGTACTACGACCTCTCGATCCAGAAGCGCGACGAGACCGACGACCAGATCACGATCGACGCGGCCCACGCCATCCAGAAGCACGGCGTCGGCGTCAAGTGCGCGACGATCACGCCCGACGAGGCGCGCGTCGAGGAGTTCGGCCTGAAGAAGATGTGGAAGTCGCCGAACGGCACCATCCGCAACATCCTCGGCGGCGTCATCTTCCGCGAGCCGATCATCATCTCGAACATCCCCCGCCTCGTGCCGGGCTGGAACAAGCCGATCATCATCGGCCGTCACGCCTTCGGCGACCAGTACCGCGCCACCGACTTCCTCTTCAAGGGCGAGGGCACCCTCACCGTCTCGTTCACCCCGAAGGACGGCGGCGAGGCGCAGCAGTTCGAGGTGTACCAGTCCCCGGGCGACGGCATCGCGCAGGTGCAGTACAACCTCGACGCCTCGATCCGCGACTTCGCGCGCGCTTCGCTGAACTACGGCCTCTCGCGCAACTACCCCGTCTACCTCTCGACGAAGAACACGATCCTGAAGGCCTACGACGGCCGTTTCAAGGACATCTTCCAGGAGATCTTCGACACCGAGTTCAAGGCGCAGTTCGACGCCGCCGGCCTCACCTACGAGCACCGCCTCATCGACGACATGGTCGCCTCGGCCATGAAGTGGGAGGGCGGCTACGTCTGGGCCTGCAAGAACTACGACGGCGACGTGCAGTCCGACACCGTCGCGCAGGGCTTCGGCTCGCTCGGCCTCATGACCTCGGTGCTCGCCACTCCCGACGGCAAGGTCGTCGAGGCTGAGGCCGCGCACGGCACCGTGACGCGTCACTACCGCCAGCACCAGGCCGGCAAGCCGACCTCGACGAACCCGATCGCCTCGATCTTCGCCTGGACGCGCGGCCTCGCGCACCGCGGCAAGCTCGACGGCAACCCCGAGCTCATCGAGTTCGCCGCCACCCTCGAAGACGTCGTCATCACGACGGTCGAGTCGGGCGCCATGACGAAGGACCTCGCGCTCCTCGTCGGCCCCGAGCAGGGCTACCAGACGACCGAGGAGTTCCTCGCGACGCTGGCCGACAACCTGAAGGCGCGCATCGCCGCGTAGTCGACACGCCTCGAGACGGGGGTCGGATGCCACTGGCATCCGGCCCCCGTTCGCGTTTCCATCGTGCGTGCGCCGCCGATTCGGGGAGGATGGGCGCATGGCACGCCTTCTGAAGCTCGCACGCAGGTACTGGGTCGTCACGCTCACGCTCGGCATCGGCCTGCTGGGCATCGTGCTCGCGCTGACCGGCGCGGGCGCCGCCGTGCAGTGGATCTTCAGCATCTACGCCCTCGGCGTCGCGGCGTGGCAGGCGGTCGGGATGGTGCGCGACATCCTGCGCGGGCACTGGGGTCTCGACATCCTCGCGGTCACCGCGATCGTGGCGACGGTGCTGGTGGGCGAGTACGTCGCCGCGCTGCTCGTCGTGCTCATGCTCACGGGCGGGGCCGCGCTCGAGGACTACGCGAACCGCCGCGCCAAGCGCGAGCTCGATGCGCTCCTGACGCGTTCGCCGCAGCACGCGCACCGCATGGAGGGCGAGTCGATCGTCGAGGTGCTCGCGAGCGACGTGCGGGTCGGCGACGTGCTGCTCGTGCGCCCGAGCGAGATCGTGCCCGTCGACTCGACCCTGCGCTCGACCGAGGCGAGTTTCGACGAGTCCTCGATCACGGGGGAGTCGGTGCCGGTCGAGAAGCACGCGGGCGACCTCGTGCTGAGCGGTTCGATCAACGGCCAGGCCGCGGTCGAGGTCGTGGCCGCGGCATCCGCCGCCGACAGCCAGTACCAGCAGATCGTCGCCCTCGTCACGGCGGCCGCCGACTCGAAGGCGCCGGTCGTGCGCCTGGCCGATCGCTACGCGGTGCCGTTCACGGTCTTCTCGCTCGCGCTCGCCGGGGTCGCCTGGTGGGCTTCCGGCGATCCCGCGCGCTTCGCGGAGGTGCTCGTGCTCGCCACGCCGTGCCCGCTCCTCATCGCCGCGCCGGTCGCATTCATCGGCGGCATGAGCCGCGCAGCGCGGAACGGCGTGATCGTGAAGGGCGGGGGAGTGCTCGAGCAGCTCGCCGCCGCGAAGACCGCCGTGTTCGACAAGACGGGCACGCTCACCTACGGCTCGCCGACGCTCGTCGCGATCCGCCCGGAACCGGGCTTCGGCGAGGACGAGCTGCTCGCGGCGGTCGCCTCGGCCGAGCAGTACTCGTCGCACGTGCTGGCGACGTCGATGATCGAGGCGGCGAAGCACAGGGGCCTGCCGCTCGTCGAAGCCGAATGGGCGCGCGAGGCCGCGACGAACGGCGTGACGGCGAAGCTCGACGGGCGCGAGGTCGTGGTGGGCAAGTTCGCGTTCGTACGGGAGCACGCGAACGAGGCGGAGCGCACCGCGATCGCGCCGGGGGAGCTCGCCGTCTACGTCGCCGTCGACGGGCGCTTCGCTGGGGCGATCCTCGCGAGCGACCGGCTGCGCGACAACGCGGCGGCCACGCTCGCGCGCCTCGGCGAACTCGGCGTGCACCAGACGATGATGCTCACGGGCGACGCGAAGGCGACCGCCGACCACATCGCGGCGGAGCTCGGCATCACGCGGGTGCGCGCCGACTGCCTGCCGGCGGACAAGGTCGCCGAGGTCGCGGCGATCGCCGAGCGGCCGGTGATCATGGTCGGCGACGGCGTGAACGACGCGCCGGTGCTCGCCGCGGCCGACGTCGGCATCGCGATGGGGGCGAAGGGCGCGACGGCGGCGAGCGAATCGGCGGCTGCGGTGATCCTCGTCGACGACATCTCGCGCACGGCGAAGGCGGTCGAGATCGGTCGCGACACCGTGCGCATCGCGTTGCAGAGCATCTGGCTCGGCATCATCGTGAGCATCGGGCTCATGGTCATCGCGGCGTTCGGGGTGATCCCGGCGACGATCGGCGCGATCCTGCAGGAGGTCGTCGACCTCGTGACGATCCTCGCGGCGCTCCGCGCCATCGGCGGGCGGCTCGACGCGAAGGCGGACGCCGACGGAAGGGGCATCCGCTCCCTGGTCACAACTCGGTAACACCGGGAGGAAATCGGCGCGAACGGTTGCGTCGAGTTTGTTCGTAAGGTTTACTAACAAACGTGACTGCAATGGATGCGCAGCGAGGCCCGGTCACCACGGAGCCGACGCCCCCCACCTCCCTGGTGGCGTCCGAGCTGCACGCCGCATCCGGCCCCGGCGCCGTCATCTTCGGCCGCTCCCGCGCCCTCCGGCCCACCGGCAAGGTGCTGCCGGAGCACGCCCGCACCCACAACCGCGCCCTCGTGCTGCAGACCCTCTACACGGCCGGCGCCCAGAGCCGGGCGGATGTCGCGCGCGAGACCGGTCTCACCCGGGTCACGATCTCCGACCTGGTCGCCGCCCTCATCGCCGAAGGCCTCGTGATCGAGCTCGGCCAGCGCGAGGACGCCCGCCCCGGCAAGCCCGCCACGCTCATCGACGTCGACCGCGACGCGTTCCACATCATCGGCGTCGACCTCTCGGAGCACGAGGTCTTCCGCGGCGCGGTCGTCGGCCTCGACGGCCAGATCATCGACCGCCACGAGGTCTGCCGCGACGGCGCGACCGGCGAAGCCGCCGAGCTGCTCGTCGAGCTGCTCGTCGAGCGACTGCTCGCGAGCACCACGACCCCGGTGCTCGGCATCGGCATCGGCTCGCCCGGTGTCGTCGACCCGCACGGCGTCGTGCGCTCGGCTCCGAACCTCGGCTGGAGCGACGTCGCCCTGCAGGACCGCATCTCGGCCCGATTCGTGCTGCCCGTGCACGTCGCGAACGACGCGAACGTCGCCGTGCTCGCCGAGCACGGCTCCTCGCACCACGACGACCTCCTGCTCGTCAAGGTCGGCCACGGTGTCGGCGCCGGTCTCATCATCGGCGGACGCCCCGTGGTCGGCGGCGGCTTCGCGGCGGGCGAGATCGGCCACGTCGTCGTCGGCACCGACGGCGGCCCGCGCTGCGCCTGCGGCAAGGTCGGATGCCTCGAGACCTGGCTCGCGGTCCCGCGGCTGACCGCCCGGCTCGCCGAGCAGGGCGAGCACGGCGACGCCGCGGCATCCGCTCGCGACGACATCCTGCGCGAGGCCGGCCGACGACTCGGCATCGTGCTCGCTCCCGTGGTCGGGGCGCTGAACCTCTCCGAGGTCGTGCTCAGCGGCCCGGCCCAATTGCTTGACGGCCCGCTGCACGAGGCGACCGTCGACACGCTCCGGACCCGGACGATGGCGGAATTCAACCGTGATCTGAGGCTCCGGATGACCGAGCACGGGCAGGACATCGTTCTGCGCGGCGCGGCCGTCATGGTCCTATCCGGACAACTCGGAGTCTCGTGAGGGACTCCACGCACCAAGGGTGACAGCGAACCCCCGCTGCCTCCCCCACCCCATGAAAGGAAACGACAAATGAGGAAACTCGGCATTGTTGCGCTCGGCGCCGCTGCTGCCCTGACCCTCGCCGGTTGTAGCGCCGGTGGTGGAAGTGAGTCTGCCGACGGTGGCAAGATCACGGTCTGGGTCGTCGGCAGCGACACCCCCGACACCGCGCGCGCCTACCTCAAGGACACCTTCGAGGCTGAGAACGAAGGCTGGACCCTCACGGTCGAGGAGAAGACCTGGGCCGACGTGAGCGACACCTACGCAGCTGCGCTCCAGTCGAATGACTCGCCCGACGTCGTGGAGGTCGGCAACACCCAGACCGCGAGCTTCGCGGACCAGGGCCTGTTCCTGCCCCTCACCGACTTCGCAGCCGACGACTACCTGCCCGGCCTCGTCGAGTCCGCCACCTACGACGGCGAGCTCTACGCAGCGCCGTACTACGCCGGCGGCCGCATCGTGTTCTACAGCGAGCAGATCCTCGGCGCCACGCCGGTTCCGACCACGCTCGACGAGTACGTCGCGACGGGCAAGGCGCTGAAGACCGACACCCGCTCGGGCATCTGGGCACCGGGTCGCGACTGGTACAACGCGCTTCCCTACGTCTGGGCTCACGACGGCTTCATCGCCGAGCAGGATGGCGACGAGTGGAAGGCCGGCTTCTCGAGCGAAGGCGGCATCGAGGGCCTGACCCAGCTGCAGGACGTCTACCTGAACGCGTCGAACGCGGCCAAGGACGGCGACGAGACCGACCCGCAGGTTCCCTTCTGCGCCGGTGAAGACGTCTTCCTCTCGGCTCCCGCGTGGGTGCAGTGGTCGATCACCGCTCCGGCCGACGCCGAGGCACCGGGCTGCCCCGACACCTACGGCTCCGACCTGCGCGCCTTCGCGCTGCCGGGCCTCGAGGCGGGCGAGACCGCTCCGATCTTCGCCGGCGGCTCGAACATCGCCGTCGCGACGAAGAGCGCCAACCCCGAGCAGGCTCGCGCCGCGCTCGACATCATGGCGGGCGAGGGCTACCAGACCCTCCTCGCCGAGGGCGGCCTGACCCCGGGCCTCACGGCGTCGGCGGCCTCGCTGCCCGACACCGAGATCGCGAAGGCCCAGGCCGTCGCGCTCGAGAACTCGAAGGTGACCCCGACCACCCCGAAGTGGGCCGAGGTCGAGGCTGCGCAGATCATCCAGGAGGCGCTCGTGAAGATCGCCCAGGGTGGCGACGTCGCGGCGATCGCCGCCGACCTCGACGCGCAGATCGAGGAGATCCTCAACAGCTAGCCTGTTGAGCCCCTGCGCGGGGGGCGGAGTCCCACACAGCTCCGCCCCCCGTCCCACGTCATTCCTCCGGCCCGCCGCCGATGCCGCGCCCGAGACGTACCATCAGTCAAAACCGCGATCCCCCCGCGACACATTCGAGGAGCAGCCATGAGCGCAACCCTCACCGAGCCTGACGCATCGCCGCGCACGCCGAGCACCAAGCCACCCCGTCCCCCCAAGGGTTCCCCCGCAGGTCCCCGCAAGAAGAAGCCGCTGCCCTGGGCTCCCTGGCTGCTGCTCGCTCCGAGCATCGCGCTGCTCGTCGTCATGGTCGTCTACCCGACGATCGTGATGTTCGTGAACTCCTTCACGAACCTCGAGATCAAGAACAAGATGCTCGGCACGTCGCCCGACTTCGTGGGCTTCGACAACTACATCGAGATCTTCACGAAGTCCGACTTCCCGGCGGTGCTCGCCCGCAGCCTCGGGCTCATGGTCGTGCTGACCGTGCTCATCGTCACCATCGGCATGCTCATCGCACTGCTCATGACGAAGCTCGGGAAGGCCTGGCGCCTCGCCGTCTCCATCGGCCTGCTGCTGGCCTGGGCGATGCCGCCGCTCTCGGCGACCGTCGTCTGGGGCTGGATCTTCGACACCGACTACGGCCTCGTCAACTGGGCCCTCAACACGATCACCGACAGCCAGGACTTCCGCGGCCACTCGTGGCTCATCAACCCGTGGTCGTTCATGATGGTGCTCGTCATCATCGTCGTCTGGCAGAGCCTGCCGTTCGCGGCGATCACGTTCTACGCCGGTCTCGGCCAGGTGCCCGACGAAGTGCTCGAGGCGTCCGCGCTCGACGGCGCGGGCCCCTGGCAGCGCTTCCGGCTCATCGTGATGCCGTACATGCGCAACGTGCTCACGGCCGTGATCGTGCTCGAGACGATCTGGAACCTCCGCATCTTCACGCAGGTCTACGCGCTGCAGCAGCAGGGCGGCCTCGCGAGCGAGACCAACATCCTGCCCACCTACCTGTTCCGTCAAGGGCTCGGCGAGTTCGGCGTCACCGCCGCGATCGGCGTGTTCATGGTGGTCCTGCTCATGGGCATCTCCTACTTCAACGTCCGCAATTCCCTGAAGGAGGAGGAGCTGTGAGCACGCAGATCACCCCCGCCGTCCAAGTCGCCGAGCAGCCCACCCGCACCGACCTCGGCACGATCGACAAGCGAGCACTGCGCGGGCGCCGCGGCAGCGGCAAGCAGCGTGTCGGACGTCTCGGATTCAACACCCTCGCCGCGGTCGTCGTGCTCTGCTCGATCTTCCCGGTCTACTGGATGGTGAACATGTCGTTCACCCCGCCGAACCAGATCATCAGCCGCAACCCGAGCTTCCTGCCCTTCGACTTCACGTGGAAGAACTACGTCACCGCGTGGACCCGCGAGGCGGCGCCCGGTCAGACCGACTTCCCGCACGCGCTCATGTCGAGCCTCGGAGTCGCCCTCGCGGTCGTCGTGGTCTGCGCGATCTTCGCCTTCCTCGCATCGATCGCGATCGCGCGCTTCGCCTTCCGCGGCCGCATCGTCTTCATCGTCAGCGTGCTCGTCGTGCAGATGGTGCCGGGCGAGGCCATGATGTTCACGATCTACAACATGATCGACGACTGGCGCCTCATGAACACGCTCGTCGGCCTGTTCATCGTTCACCTCGCTGGCGTCGTGCCGTTCACGATCTGGATGCTCCGCGGCTTCGTCAACGGCGTCCCCGTCGAGCTCGAGGAAGCCGCGATGATCGACGGCTGCACGAAGGCGCAGGCGTTCTGGCGGGTCACCTTCCCGCTGCTCGCTCCCGGCCTCGTCTCGACCGGCATCTTCGCCTTCATCCAGAGCTGGAACGAGTTCCTGATGGCGCTCCTCCTGCTCAAGGGCTACAACCTCACCCTGCCGCCGTGGCTGAACTCCTTCCAGTCGGCGACCGAGGCGACCAACTGGGGCGCGGTCATGGCCGGGTCCACGCTCCTCACGCTGCCCGTCGTGATCTTCTTCCTGTTCGTGCAGCGCCGGATGGTCGGCGGACTGGTGAGCGGAGCGGTCAAGGGATGACCGGCACCGATTCGACCGGCGCGGGCACCGACCTCCGCCGGGACATCCTCACGACGCTGCTTCCGGGCTTCGACGGGCTGCATGCGCCGGAGTGGGTGCTCGGACTCCTCCGCGAGGGGCTCGGCGGCGTCTGCCTCTTCGGGCCGAACGTCGAGACCCCCGAGCAGCTCCGGGCCCTGAACGCCGCACTCCGCGAGGCGAACCCGCTCGCCGTGATCGCGATCGACGAGGAGGGCGGCGACGTCACCCGGCTGTTCTACGACCGCGGCGCGCCCTTCCCCGGCAACGCCGTGCTCGGCCGCATCGACGACCTGGAGCTGACGGCTCGAGTCGCACGGGCCGTCGGTGAGGCGCTCGCCGCGACCGGATGCACCGTGACCTTCGCTCCCGACGTCGACGTAAACGCGAACCCCGACAATCCGGTCATCGGCGTCCGCAGCTTCGGCGCCGACCCCGAGCTCGTCGCCCGGCACTCGGCCGTGTGGACCACGGCGCTGCAGGAGACGGGCGTCGCCGCCAGCGCCAAGCACTTCCCGGGCCACGGCGACACCGCGACGGACTCGCACCTCGCGCTGCCCGTGGTCGACGTGCCGCTCGCGACCCTGCGCGAACGCGAACTCGTGCCGTTCCGTGCCGCGATCGCTGCCGGCAGTCGCACGATCATGACCTCCCACATCCTGATTCCCGAGCTCGATCCCGAGAACCCGGCCACCCTCTCCCCGCAGATCCTCAACAGCCTGCTCCGCGGGGAGCTGGGGTTCGACGGCGTCATCGTCACCGACGCCCTCGACATGAAGGGGGCGAGCGGCGTGCACGGCATACCCGAAGCTGCTGTGCGCGCCCTCGCCGCCGGTTGCGACCTGCTCTGCATCGGTTCCGACAATTCGGCGGAGGAGATGGCCGAGATCGTCGCGGCCGTCGAGACCGCGATCGCGACCGGCCGGCTCCCCGAGGAGCGCGTGCGCGAATCGGCGGCGCGGGTGCGTGCGCTCGCGGCCGACTCGGTGCCGGTGCCTGCCGGACCGGCGCTGCCCGCGTCGATCGAGCCGCAGCACGACGCCGAGGAGATCGGTCGGGTCATCGGCGCATTCGAGGTGACGGATGTCGCGCGCGAGCGCCTCGCCCGATCGCCCCGCGTCGGAACCGTCGTGCGGGTCGACACGGTCGCGAACATCGCGGTCGGTGTCGCCCCCTGGGGCCCCTTCGCCGCCGAAGACGTCGCCGCGAGCCCGTCGTGGCTCGGCGACGCCGTGACGGTCCCGGTCTCGGCGGAGCACGGGCTCGTCGATCCGGCGAGCCTCGAGGGCACCGTCCTCGTCGTGGGCAAGGACCTGCACCGGCACGCGTTCGCCCGATCGGCGATCGAGTCGCTGCGCGCCGTGCGCGACGATGTCGTGACGATCGACATGGGCTGGCCGTCGAACGATCGGGCCTACGCCGACGTGTCGACGTTCGGCGCATCGCGTCTCCTCGGCGAGGCGGTCATCGAGTTCGTCGACGACGCGCTCAGGGCTGCGGTGGCGACGCCGTGAGGCTCGGCATCGACATCGGAGGCACGAAGACGGCCGCGGTGGCGATCGATGCCGACGGAGAACTGAGCGACCAGGTGCGCATGCCCACGGGCTTCGGCGCCGAGGCGGTCGTCGCGACCGCGCTCCGCACGGTCGAGCGGATGAGCGAGGTCGCGGGGGTCCGCGCCGCGTCGTTCACCTCGATCGGCATCGGCATCCCCGGAGCGGTCGACAGCGCGACGGGTCGCGTGGAGCACGCGGTGAACCTCGGGCTCGAGGGGCTCGACCTCGGCCGCCGGCTCTCCGATCGCCTCGGCGTCGAGGTGCGCGTCGAGAACGACGTCAAGGCCGCGGCATTGGGGGCCCACCACCTGCTGGGCTCGACCGGCGGCGGCGCCGTGTCCGGCGAACGCCGGACGACGTCGATGGCCTACCTGAACCTCGGCACGGGACTCGCCGCCGGCGTCGTGCTCGACGGGCGACTGCTCCGGGGCGGCCATGGCGTCGCCGGCGAGATCGGCCACATCCCGATCGACCCCGCCGGCGTCCGGTGCGGCTGCGGCCAGCGCGGATGCCTGGAGACCGTGGCGTCGGGCCTCGCGATCGCCCGCACCTGGCCGACCGCGTCCGAGCACCCGGCCCGCGAGCTCTTCGACGCGGCCGATGCGGGCGACGCGCGGGCCATCGCGGTACGCGAGGAGTTCTTCGCCGGGGTGGCGACGGCGGTCCGCCTGCTGGTGCTGACCGTCGACGTCGATGCGGTGGTGGTCGGGGGCGGGCTCGCCGCGCTCGGTGAACCCCTCCTCGTCGGCATACGCCGTATCCTGAATCGGTGGGCGGCCGACTCGGCCTTCCTCGCATCGATCGACCTCGCCGCTCGCGTGCAGGTCGTCCCACCCGGATTCCCAGCGGCCGCCGTCGGCGCCGCCCTCGTAGGAGAACACCCATGGCTGAAGTCGTCGTCGTAGAGAACGAAGACGCCGCAGGCGCACTCGTGGCCGACACGATCGTCTCGCTCATCCGTTCGAAGCCCGATGTCGTCCTCGGCCTCGCAACCGGCTCGACGCCGCTCGCGAGCTATCGTGCACTCGCACGACGCATCGCGGGCGACGCGATCGACGTGCGGGGCGTGCGCGGATTCGCGCTCGACGAGTACGTCGGGCTGCCCGCAGGGCACCCCGAGAGCTACCGCGCGGTCATCGCGCGCGAGGTCGTCGAGCCGCTCGGCCTGACCCCCGAGCTCGTGCGCGTGCCGAACGGAGACCCCGCCTCGATCGAGCACGCGGGGGCGGACTACGAGGCGGCCATCACGGCGGCCGGCGGTGTCGACCTGCAGATCCTCGGCATCGGACGCACGGGCCACATCGGATTCAACGAACCGGGCTCCTCGCTCGCCTCGCACACCCGCGTCAAGACCCTCACCGAGGCGACGCGTCTCGACAACGCGCGCTTCTTCGATTCGCCGGAGGACGTGCCGATGCACTGCATCACGCAGGGCATCGGCACCATCTTGCGCGCGCGCCACCTCGTGCTGCTCGCGTTCGGGTCCGCGAAGGCCCACGCCGTCGCCGCCGCCGTCGAGGGGCCCGTGTCGGCGAGCCAGCCGGGCTCGGCGATCCAGCTGCACCCGCACACGACGGTGATCGTCGACGAGGCCGCTGCGGCCGAGCTCGAGAACCTCGACTACTACCGGCACGCGTGGGCGAACAAGCCCGCCTGGCAGGGCATCTGAGCCGTTCGACACCCAGGGGGTGAGGGGATGCCGCGGCATGCCCCCAACCCCATTTTG
>NZ_JBHURI010000052.1:0-29097 GCF_042673425.1 Agromyces sp. NPDC056965
CGACCGGCACTCGCCGGCCGGGCGCGAACCGTTCGTGCGTCGCTTGCGCCCGTCGCGGGCCACCCCCTAGGTTGAGGAGCACGAGTCGTCCTGAGGATTCCTCGGCGACCGCAGGGAATCGATCCGCAGGTGTCCTCAGCGCTCTATGCACTCGGTCGGTGGGCCTACGGGGCTCGGGGCCTGGTCCTCGCGCTCTGGCTGATCGTGCTCGCCGTACTGTTCACCGGCGCGGCCCTCCTCGGCGTCGGCACCGACAACACCTACCGCATCCCCGGCACCGAGTCCCAGGAGGCGCTCGACGCCCTCGCACGCACCTTCCCCCAGGTGAGCGGCAGCTCGGCGCAGCTCGTCGCGGTGGCGCCCGAGGGAGGTGACGTCACCGACGCTGACTTCGAAGCCGCGGTGGAGGGTGCCGCCACCGAACTCGCCGCCATCCCGCAGGTGTCGTCGGCGACCTCGCCCTACTCGTCGGCGACGAGCGCGAACATCAGCGCCGACGACTCCGCAGTGCTCGTGCCGATCCAGCTCTCCGTCGGCACGACCTCGGTGCTCCCCTCGACCGCCGACGCCCTGCAGGCCGAGGGCGCGGCACTCGAGGCCGCCCTCCCCGACGGCTCGCAGGTCGCCGTCGGCGGCCAGTTGTTCTCGCAGAGCTCGACCGGCATCAGCGTCACCGAGCTCATCGGCATCGCGATCGCCTTCGTCGTGCTGCTCGTGACCTTCGCCTCGTTCGCGGCCGCCGGGCTGCCGCTCATCACGGCGCTCCTCGGCGCCGGCGCGTCGCTCGCGATCGTGTTCATCGGCACCGGATTCCTGACGATCACGTCGACGACCCCGCTCCTCGCCCTCATGCTCGGGCTCGCGGTGGGCATCGACTACGCCCTCTTCATCATCTCCCGGCACCAGGACCAGTTGAAGCAGGGGCACGACCCGGCCGAGTCGGCCGCCCGCGCGGTCGCGACCGCGGGCTCCGCCGTCGTGTTCGCGGCGATCACGGTGATCATCGCGCTGCTCGGCCTCGCGGTCGCCGGCATCCCTTTCCTCACGACGATGGGCGTGGCAGCCGCCCTCGCGGTCGCGATCGCGGTGCTCATCTCGCTCACCCTCACCCCGGCGCTCCTGGGCTTCGCGGGCTGGCGTGTGGTCGCGAAGCGATACCGGCCGGCGAGGGCACCGCGCGGCGCGAAGCGAGCGGATGCCCCCGCTGACGCGACATCCGGTCTCGCCCCGGTCGACGGGACCGACGCCGGCGCCGTCCCCGACGCCGACGATGACGGCGACGATGACGGCGAACTGGCCCCCGAACCCGTCGCGCACAGCCGCTTCTTCCTCGGCTGGGTGCGCACCGCAACGCGATGGCCGATCGTCACGATCGTCGTGATCGTCGCAGCACTCGGTCTCGCGGCGCTGCCGGCGATGCACCTGCGACTCGCCCTGCCCGACGCGGGCTCGCTCGAGGAGGGCACCCCCGGCCGCGTCGCCTACGACCTCATCGACGAGCACTTCGGCCCGGGCTACAACGGGCCGCTCATCGTGACCGGCTCGGTCATCCAGAGCACCGACCCCGTCGGGCTCATGGACGATCTCGGCACCGAGATCGCCGGTGTTCCCGGCGTGGCATCCGTCGCCCTCTCGACGCCGAACGAGGGCGGCGACACGGGCATCGTGCAGGTCATCCCCGAGGGCGGGCCCGACTCGGAGGCGACGAAGGACCTCGTCGGCGAGCTGCGGTCGATGCACGACCACTTCGAGGAGGAGTACGGCGTCGACCTCTCGGTGACGAGTTACACGGCGGCCGGGATCGACATCTCCGATCGCCTCGCCGGGGCGCTGCTGCCGTTCGGCCTGCTCGTCGTCGGCCTCTCGCTCGTGCTGCTCGCGATGGTCTTCCGCTCGATCGTCGTGCCCGTGACCGCGGCGCTCGGCTACGCCCTCTCGGTGGCGGCGGCGTTCGGCCTGACGACGCTCGTGTTCGTCGACGGGTTCCTCGCCGACGCGCTCAACGTCGCCGACGTCGGCACGGTGATCAGCTTCATGCCGATCATCGTGATGGGCGTGCTGTTCGGCCTCGCGATGGACTACGAGGTGTTCCTCGTCAGCCGCATGCGCGAGGACTTCGTGCACCACGGCGACCCGCACGCCGCCGTCGAACGCGGCTTCCTGAGCTCGTCGCGAGTGGTCACCGCTGCCGCGATCATCATGTTCGCGGTGTTCGCCGCGTTCATCCCCGAGGGCGACGCGTCGATCCAGCCGATCGCGTTCGGGCTCGCGGTCGGCGTCGCGATCGACGCGTTCGTCGTGCGGATGACCCTCATCCCGGCCGTGCTCGCGGTGTTCGGGCGACGGTCGTGGTGGATTCCCGCATCGCTCGACCGGGTGCTGCCGCACTTCGACATCGAGGGCGAGGGGCTCGCTCGAGAATTCGAGCTCGCCGAATGGCCGGAACCCGGCGATCGACTCGTCATCGCGGCCGAAGGGGTGCAGATCGACGCCGTGCCCGAACTCGCGGGCGGGTTCGGGGCGATGGTCGGTGGCGGCGAGGTGCTCGACGTCACCGGCGGCTCGGATGCCGCGCGCCGCGCGGTGCTGCTCGCGCTCGGCGGGCGGCTGCCCGTCACGGGCGGCCGGCTCAAGGTCGCGGGCCTCGTGCTGCCGGCGCGGGCGTCAGCGGTGCGGTCGCGGTCGGCCTACGTCCGCCTCGACCACGCCCGGGACCCGGCCGCCGCGGTCGTCGACGCGATCGCGAGCGGGGCATCCGTCATCATGCTCGACGGGGTCGACGGCGTGGTCGACGCACCGGCGCGCGCCGCGATCCGCCACGTGCTGACGGACGCCGCGCTGACCGCCCGCCGCAGCGGCGAGCGCGAGCCGACCGTGGTGCTGGCGCACGGCGGCGAGGCCGCGGTCGCCGAGTTCGTGCCGCCCGGTCTCGTCGCGCACTCGCTTCGGCTGGGCGCGCCCGCCGCGACGGCGGCACCGATGCCGCCGCACGCGCACGCGGAGGTGGTCTGACATGCCGGGGGCGTTCTCGGCCGGCGCCGGGTCCGAGCGTCTCGGCCTCCCCGCGATCGTCGGCCTGCTGCTCGTGCCGCTCGTCACCGGGGGCGTGCTCACCTGGGCGCTCGCGACACCGACCGAGCACCTCGACCGCGTCACCGCCGCGATCGTGAACGACGACGAGCCGGTCACGGTCGACGGCAGCACCGTGCCGCTCGGCCGGCAGTTCGCGGCGGGGCTGATGGGCGGCACCGCCCCGGACGGAGCGGAACCCGAGGCCGACCCGCAGGACTTCGACTGGGTGCTCACGAACGACGACGAGGCAGCGGCCGGGCTCCGGAGCGGCCGCTACGTGGCGGTCGTGACCATCCCCGCGTCGTTCTCGGCGTCGGCGACGTCGATCGGCGGCCCCGCGGCGAGCGCGGTGCAGGCCGAGATCGAGGTCGAGACGACGCCCGCCTCCGCCGCACTCGATCCCGCGCTGACCGCAGCCGTCACGTCGACCGCGGTCGCCTCGATGAACGCCCAGCTCATCGCCCAGTACCTCGGCAACGTCTACGAGGGCTTCAACACCATCGAGGAGCAGATCAGCGGCGCGGCATCCGGAGCTGCCGACCTCGCGACGGGTGCCGCATCGCTCGCCGACGGCGCGGGTGCCCTCGCGAGCGGCGCGGCGGAGCTCGCCGCGGGCATCGGCTCGCTCGACGCCGGCAGCGATGCGCTCGCCGCCGGCCTCGCCGAACTCGACGCGGCCGCGCAGTCGCTGCCCGGCGACGCGTCCGCGCTCGCACAGGGCGCGGCCGAGGTCTCCTCCGCACTCGACACCGCCGCATCGAAGCTCGACGGCGCCACGACCGAGTTCGCGGCGGTCGTGGCCGAGATCTGCGCGCTGCCCGGGCCGGGCACGGTCTGCGGGCGGGCATCCGGTGCGCTCGGCACGCTGCAGACGGCCAATCAGGATGTCGCGGCGCTCGCGAGCGGCGCCGACCAGGTCACCGGCGGCGCCGAACAGCTGGCCGCGGGCATGTCGGTGCTCGTCGAGGGCATCGACGCCTCCGCCGGCGGGGCCGACGAGCTCGCGGCGGGCGCCGATGCGTCGGCCGCCGGCGCGACGTCGCTCGCCGCGGGCGCCGCGAGCCTCGTGGCGGGCGCCGACCAGGTCGAGGCCGGTGCCGCCCAGCTCGCCGACGGCCTCGCCTCAGCCGCCGAGCAACTGCCCACCTATTCCGACTCCGACATCGAGGTGCTGTCGTCGGTCGCCTCGGAGCCGGTGAACGCCGTGCAGTTCTCGCCGCCTGCGGGCTGGCAGTCGGTGCCGCTGTTCGCGGTCGTCGCCCTCTGGATCGGCGGACTCGTCGTCGCCCTCGCCCGGCAGGCGGTGCCCGCGCGGCGACTGCTGACCGCGACCTCGTCGGGCCGGATCACCCTCGGGTCGTTGCTTCCAGGGGCCGCCATCGGCGGCGCGCAGGGGCTCGTCGTCGGCGTCGCCTTCCTCGTCGCCGTGCCCGTCGGCCCCGCGCAGGGCCTCGGGTTCACCGCTGCCGCCGTGCTCGTCGGCGCCGTGTTCGCGGCCGTGCACCAGGGCCTCGCGGCAGCCCTCGGTGCGGCCGGTCGACTCGCCGCGGCGTTCGTCGGGGCGATCGCGCTGGCCGCCGGCCTGTCATCTACCGTGCCGCCCTCGGTCGATGCGTTCGCCGCCGCGTTCCCGACCACGCCGGCGAGCGACCTGCTGCTCGCGACGCTGACCGCCGATGCCACCGCCGCCTGGCCCGCGGTGGCCGGCCTCGTGCTGTTCGCGCTGCTCGGCGCCGCCCTCGTGTTCGCGGGCGTCGCAGCACGACGCACGGTTCCCCTGCGGTCGGTGGCGAGCGAGGTCTAGGCGATCACGGCCTCCACCACGGCCGGAGCGGCAGGTCGCCCGTACCGCCGTGCTCGTCGGGCCGCACCGCGAGCACCTGGTGCAACTGGATGCCGCCGGTCTCGAATGCCAGCCGCGAGCCGGCCATGTAGAGGCCCCACACCTTGGCAGTCGGCAGGCCGACCTCGGCGACCGCCTCGTCCCAGTGCTCGACGAGGTTCGCGCACCAGTCGCGCAGCGTCATCGCGTAGTGCGGTCGCAGGTTCTCCTCGTGCACGACCTCGAGTCCCACGTCCTGCGCCTCGGTGATGATGCGGCCGGAGCCGGTGAGCTCGCCGTCGGGGAAGACGTAGCGGTCGATGAACCCCTTCGCCGCGGGCTCCGAGCGGTTGTCGGGGCGCGTGATGCAGTGGTTCAGCAGCAGCCCGCCCGTGCGCAGTCGCGACTGCAGGAACGTGAAGTACGACGCGTAGTTCCTCACACCGATGTGCTCGAGCAGGCCGATCGAGGAGACCGCGTCGAACCCGGTCTCGGCGATGTCGCGGTAGTCGCCGTACCGCACCTCCGCGAACTCCCCGAGCCCCTCGTCGAGGATGGCCTGCTGCGCCCACGCCGTCTGCTCGGCCGACAGCGTCACGCCGAGCGCCCGGACGCCGCGTCGAGCGGCGTATCGCACCATGCCGCCCCAACCGCAGCCGACGTCGAGCAGCCGGTCTCCGGGCTCCAGCCGCAGCTTCTCGAACACGAGCCGGTACTTGTTCTCCTGCGCCTCGTCGAGTGAGGCCTCGGCGTCGGGATAGCACGCGCAGGTGTAGGTCATCGAGGGCCCGAGCACCCACTCGTAGAAGGTGTTCGAGACGTCGTAGTGGTGGTGGATCGCCTCGGCGTCGCGGCTCTTGCTGTGGCGCAGCCCCTCGGCGACGCGTCGCCAGCGGGGCGGTGCCTCCTGCGGGGGCGGCGCGATCGGACGCAGGTGCTCGAGGCCGATCGAGCGGATGACGTTCGCCATCGTGCGCGGCGGCGGCAGCTTGAAGACGAGTTCGTCGGCGAGCGCCTTCAACAGCTCGTATGGGTCGCCGGGGTGCACGCCGTGGATGTCGATGTCGCCGGAGATGTAGGCGCGGGCGAGGCCGAGGTCGCCGCGGCCGGTCGCGAGGTAGGTCGTGCCCCGCGAGCTCTTGAGCTCGATCCCGAGCGCCGCATCGGGCGGCCCGGCCGAGCTGCCGTCGTAGGCGGTGAAGCGCAGCGGCAGTCGGCCGCCGGCGAAGATCTCGAGGATCTCGGCGAGGCTGAGCCTGCCCGAGGCATCCGGTGCCTCGTGGTGCTCGGGCGTCTCCGCCGCCTCGGTCGCCGTGCCCTTGGTCGTGGTCATCGTCGTTGCACCGCCTTCGCGTAGAGGTCGAGGAGCCGGGAGCCAGTGATCGACGTCATCGTCGTTGCACCGCCTTCGCGTAGAGGTCGAGGAGTCGGGAGTCGGGGTCGTACCGCGCCTTGACGGCGCGGTAGGCGTCGCCGCCGTAGAGCGCGTCGAACTCGGCGCGGGAGTAGAACGCGTCGGAGTAGAGCGACTTGTGGCCATCGAGGGCGCTGACCTCGTCTTCGATGCGACGGTTCGTCTCACCCTCGCTCGCCCCGACCGGCACGGTCGACCAGAACCCGACGTTGACGTAGCTGCGGTGCGGCTCGAGCGGGTACAGCGGCCAGGCGTCGTCGCCGCGCAGTCGAAGCGGGCACAGCCAGATCGGCTCGATCGGCACGTTCGCGAGGAACCAGTCGAGGAATTCCGCGCACCGCTCGATCGGCACCTCGACGTCCTGGATGACGCGTTCGCGGGGCGGCAGCCCCTTCAGCGCCTCGATGCGGTTGCCGAGGTCGTATCGCCGTTCGAGGCGCATGAGCGTCGCATACGACCTGCTGCGCCTGAGGCGGCGCGGCCAGAGCCGGCGGACGAGCGGATGCTGCGCGCCGAACGCCTCGGAGCACCAGAACCAGTCGGCGTCCCACCGCCAGAGGTAGTCGTACGTCGTGAGGCGGTCGTGCGTCACCCCGTCGTCGTGCTGGATGGAGCGGTAGAAGACCTGTTGCCGGGTGTAGTCGCCGACGGGTCCGGATGCCGCGGTCTTCCGCCCGAGGCAGAGATACGACTCCTCGGCGCTGAAGACCACGCCGTCGAGGTACTCGACGGCGTCCCCGTCGAAGCGGCCCGTTCGGACGATGCCCTCCATGGCGGCGACGAGGTCGGCGATGGTGTGGAACCGCACATGCGTGAGCGCGACGAACGGCAGCACCGGCTCGAGTTCGATGCGCAGGCGCACCGCGTAGCCGAGCGTGCCGTAGGAGTTCGGGAACGCGCGGAAGAGCTCGGCGTGCTCGCTCGGAGACGCCGTCAGCACCTCCCCCGCCCCGGTCAGAATGTCCATCTCGAGCACCGACTCGTGCGGCAGGCCGTTCCGGAACGACGTCGACTCGATGCCGAGTCCGGTGACCGCCCCGCCGAGGGTGATGGTCTTCAGTTGCGGCACGACGAGCGGCGCGAGTCCGAACGGCAGCGTCGCCGCGACCAGGTCCTCGTAGGTGCACATGCCCGCCACGTCGGCGGTGCGCGCCTCGACGTCGACCGCGATGACGTGCGTCAGGCCCGAGGTGTCGAGGCCCGGGGCATCCGTCGCCGCCCTCGACCTGAAGAGGTTCGAGGTGCGCTTCGCGAGCCGCACCGGCGAGCCCGGCGGCACGGCCCGGTAGCTCGCGAGCAGGCGCTCCACGCCGGCGGCGTGAGTGGTGCGTGCATCGGTCGCGAGTGCGGACACGCCTCCAAACTAGTCCGCAGCACCCTCGCGCGCATCAGCTCGCGCACGAGTGCATCGCATCGGTGGGTGCTGGCAGACTCGGGGCATGACGACGGAGATCGGCACGCCCGGCGGCACGCCCGAGCGCCCAGCGCGCTTCTTCGCCACGCCCGCGGAGTTCCGAGCGTGGCTCGAAGCCAACCACGACACGGCCACCGAACTCTGGATGGGCCTCTACAAGAAGCACGTGCCCGATCGCGGACTGACCTGGGAGGAGGCGGTGCCCGAGGCGCTGTGCTTCGGCTGGATCGACTCGGTCTCCCAGCGCATCGACGAAGATGCGCGGCGCCAGCGATGGAGCCCGCGCAAGGCCACGAGCATCTGGTCGAGCGTCAACATCGCACTCGTCGAGCAGCTCACGGCCGAGGGCCGCATGCGCGAGGCCGGCATCGCCGCGTACGAGCGCCGGCGCGACGACCGAACGGGCGTGTACTCGCATGAGAACCCCGATCAGGAGCTGCCCGCCGAGGCCGCCGCGCGGCTTGCGGCGAACCCGGCCGCCGCGGCGTTCTGGCAGGCCGCGACGCCGACCTATCGTCGCCAGGTCACCCACTGGGTGCTCTCGGCGAAACAGGAGGCCACTCGCGAGCGGCGACTCGCCCAGCTCATCGACGACTGCGCAGCGGGCGTGCTGGTGCCGTTCCAGCGCTACGGCGAGACACCGAAGTGGGCGGAGCGGGCTGCAGAGGCGGCGCGGGCCGCGGCATCGCCGGCCTCGGGCGACTGACGCCCGCGGTCAGACGACGGCCCCGAAGAACTCGAGCGCGGCCTCCCGGAACACGCGCGAGCCCGGCGCGTTGAAGTGGTGCCGCGACGGCAGTTCGACGAAGGTGCCGTCGGGCGTCGCACGCGCGAGCAGCTTCGACTGCGCGAGGATCGCGTCGTCGCTGCCCGTGGCGAAGAGGATCGGCTGCAGGGGCGGGTGCGCGACGTCGGGGTCGGCGTCGCCGAGGCGCATGCCCTCGGCGAGCGCGACGAGCGCACGCAGGTCGTTGCCGGCCACGCGCTCGGCGAGGGTCACGTAGTTGCGGGTGACCTGGTCTTCGACCGGCGTGCCGTGATCGGCGAACGCCCGGGCCTGCTCGATCTGCAGTCGTGCCAGGGGGCGCCCGTCGGGGATGCCGCCGAGCACCGCGCGCTCGACGTGGTCGGGAAGCTGCACGGCGACCTGCCAGCCGACGCGCGCGCCGAGCGAGTAGCCGGCGTAGAAGACGGTGTCGAGCAGGTAGGTGTCGAGCACGGTCGTGATGTCGTCGACGAAGGCGTCCATGCCGTAGGCGGATGCCTCGTGCGGCTTGTCGCTCGCACCGTGGCCCCGCTGGTCGACGCCGAGCACGCGGTACCCCGCACGCGTGAGGTCGCGCACCCACCCCGTGTTCACCCAGTTGTCGCGGCAGCTCGACGCGAAGCCGTGCACGCAGAGCACCGTCGGGGCGTCCTCCTCGCCCCAGGAGTACGTGGCGATCCGGATGCCGTCGCCCGACATCACGTACTGCGGCGAGGGCATCTCGGTGAGGGCGGGGAGCGAGGCATCCATGACAGCCATTCTGGCCCCTCGACCGTCGCGCCTCGGCCGAAGGTACGAGCCGGGTCGAGCCGATCGCCCGATGCCGCGCGTGCCGTTGCCCGCGAGCATCGGAGTCATGACCGAAGCATCCGCTCGCCCCATCGTGTCGCGCACGACCGCGCCCCGCCGCCGGGAGTGGCTCGCGCCCGCCGGCCTCATCCTGCTCAGCCTCGTGCCGGTCGTCGCGGGCGCCACGCGGCTCACCGAGCTCGCGAGCGACCCGGTCGTGACGGCCGAGAACGCCCGCTTCGTCGTCTTCCCCGCGCCGGTCGTCGTGCACATCATCGGCGCGACCGTCTTCGCACTGCTCGGCGCGCTGCAGTTCGCGCCGTCGCTGCGTCGGCACCGCTGGCACCGCATCTCTGGTCGCATCGCGGCGCCGGCCGGCTTCCTCGCCGCGGTGTCGGGGCTCTGGCTGACGGTCTTCTCCGACCTGCCCGCCTCCGACGGGCAGGCGCTGCTCGTCATCCGCCTCGTGTTCGGCACGGCGATGGCCGCGAGCATCGTCGTCGCGTTCGTCGCGGTACGACGCGGCGACATCCGCCGGCACAGCGCATGGATGACGCGGGGGTACGCGATCGGGCTGGCCGCCGGCACGCAGGTCTTCACGATGCTCCCGTGGTTCCTGCTCTTCGGCGTGCCCGACGTGAACGTGCGCGCCGTGCTCATGGCCGCCGGGTGGCTGATCAACCTCGCCGTCGCCGAGGTCGTCATCCGACGCCGCGACGCCCGCGGCATGTTCCGTCCTTCCGGCCGATCCGCCCGTGCCGCCGCCGCCCTACGATGAGGGCATGACGAGCCCCGTCCGCACCCTGTGGGATGCGCCGGCCGCGTCGCCGCCGCCGCCCCGCCGCGTCTGGCGCGACTGGGTGCTCGTGGCGGCCATCCCTCCGCTCGTGCTGCTCGAGGCATCGCTGCGCGGCGACGTGCCGTGGCGCTGGCTCTGGGCCGTCGTGCTCGTCGCCCTCGTGCCGACCCTGCTCTGGCGGCGCAGCCGGCCCCTCCTCATGCTCGTCATCGCATTCGGCACCGGGGCGGTGGTCGCCGTGGCGACGGGCGGCGACCCGCAGCTCGCAGCGACCGCGTACATGCTCGTGCTCGTGTACGCCGCGTTCCGCTGGGGCGACGGCCGCGCGCGCATCGTGGGCGCAGCGCTCCTCGCCGCGTCGACGACGCTCTCCCTCGCCTTCGGACCGACGACCCCCACCGACGTCATCGGCGGCACCGCCGTGCTCGTCGCGACCATCTCGCTCGGCGCGGCCTTCCGCTGGCGGGCGGGGTCGCGCGCCCGCGAACTCGACCGGGTGAAGCTCGACGAGCGCGAGCAGCTCGCGCGCGACCTGCACGACACCGTGGCGCACCACGTCTCGGCGATCGCGATCCAGGCGCAGGCCGGCACCGCACTGGCCGCCACCGACCCCGACGCAGCGGCCGCCGCGCTGCAGACGATCGAGCGCGAGGCCTCGCGCACGCTCGCCGAGATGCGCTCGATCGTGCGGGTGCTGCGCCGAGCGGATGCCCCGGAGCTCGCGCCCGGGCCGGGTCTCGGCGACCTGGGCGGGCTGGCCTCGACCGACTCGGCCGAGGTCGCCGCGCGGGCTCCGCTCGTCGAGGTGCGCCTCGCCGGGGACGTCGAGTCCGTGCCGCCCACGATCGGCGCCGCCGTCTACCGCATGGCGCAGGAGTCGGTCACGAACGCGCGCCGCCACGCGCGCGGGGCCACGCGCATCGAGGTGCTCGTGCAGGTCGACGACGCCGGCATCCGGCTCGAGGTGCACGACGACGGCGTCGCCGCGGCATCCGATGCGCCGGGCTTCGGCATCGTCGGCATGATCGAGCGCGCGACACTGCTCGGCGGCACGTGCTCGGCCGGCCGCGCGCCCGAGGGCGGGTGGACCGTCACCGCGGCACTCCCCCGCGGCGGGTGGTCGACATGACCGTGCGCGTGCTGATCGCCGACGACCAGCAACTCGTGCGCGCGGGGCTCCGGGTGCTCCTCGACACGCAGCCCGACATCGAGGTGATCGCCGAGGCCGCCGATGGAGCCGAGGCGATCGCCCTCGCTCGAAGCCTGCGACCCGACGTGTGCCTCCTCGACATCCGCATGCCCGGCACCGACGGCCTCGAAGCGACCAGGGCGATCGCCGGTCCGGATGTCGCGGAGCCGATCCCGGTCGTCGTGATCACGACCTTCGACCTCGACGAGTACGTCTACGCGGCGCTGCGCGCCGGGGCCCGGGGCTTCCTCCTGAAAGACGCCGGCGCGGCGATGCTCGCCGACGCCGTGCACGCCGCCGCCCGCGGCGATGCGCTCATCGCACCCAACGTGACGGTGCGACTGATCGAGGCGTTCGCCGGCACGGAGCCGGCCTCGGGCACCGCTGCGCCTCCCCTCGAACCGCTCACCGCGCGGGAGCGCGACGTGCTCGCCGCCGTCGCCCGCGGCCTCGGCAACACCGAGATCGCCGGCGAGCTGCACATCTCGCTCAGCACGGTGAAGACCCACGTCGCGAGCCTCATGACGAAGCTCGACGCGCGCAATCGCGTCGAGCTCGCGATCTGGGCGCTCGGCGCTGCGCACCGTCGCGACTGAGCGCGCAGCCGGGCGTGCGGCCGAACGGCGATCAGCCCTGGAAGTCCTCGGGATCCACGTCTTCGAGGAATCGCTTGAACTCGTCGAGCCTCGCCTCGTCGCCGTCGTCGGTGTCGAAGTCGACCATCGCAGCGGGGATGCCCGCCGCGGCCATCACCTCGTCTGCGACCCAGATGGGCGCGTCGGCCCGCAGGGCGAGCGCGATCGCATCCGACGGACGCGAATCGAGCACCTGCCGCCCCGACGGGGTGACGAGCGCGAGCTCGGCGAAGAAGGTGCCCTCGTCGATCCGCGTCACGTCGACCCGCTGGAGTTCAGCACCCACGGCACCGAACAGCGTCGAGATCAGGTCGTGCGACAACGGACGGGGTGGTTGGCGGCCCTCCATGGCGATCAGGATCGACGTGGCCTCCTGCTGACCGATCCAGACGGGCAGCACCTGCCCGGCCCCGGGCGCCTCGTGCAGGGGCTTCAGCAGCACGAGGTGCCGTTGCAGGGAATCGAGTGCGATTCCGAGGACTCGGACCTGGACCATGGCGCCTCCCGCCGCAGGATCGGGCGTGCTCCTCCCATCGTAGGTCGGCGCGGGCGAGCGCGTCGGCTCGCGATCCGGCTGCTCAGGCGTCGCCGATCCGGCGGCGTTCAGTGCGGCGGTGCGCCGGCTCGCCACAGCGCGGCGTAGCGACCGCCCTGCTCGAGGAGTTCGCGATGCGTCCCCTCTTCGACGATCGCCCCGGCGTCCATCACGATGACGCGGTCGGCACGCTCGGCCTGGGTGAGCCGGTGCGCGATGACGAGGGCGGTGCGCCCCGAGGTCACCGCCTCCACGGCGAGGTCGATGCCCTCCGACACCGCGCTCCCGGCTTCGGCGGTCGCCTCGTCGAGCACCACGACGCCGGCGGTGCTGAGGGCGACCCGCGCGAGTGCGAGCTGCTGGGCCTGCTCCGGCGTGAGCCGGTGCCGACCGGCTCCGACCTCCGTCTCCAGCCCGGTCGGCAGCCGGCCGGCCCAGCCGTCCGCACCAACCGCGGCCAGCGCCGCATGCAGGTCGGCCTCGCCCGCCTCTGGGGCACCGAGGCGCAGGTTGTCGGCCACCGTGCCGAGGAAGACGTGCACCTCCTGCGTCACGAGCATCACGTTCGCACCCAGGACCACTCGGGCCTCGCCCGGCCCGGTGAGCGCGACGACGCCCTCGTCGGGTTCGTGCACACCGGTCACGAGCTTCGCGATCGTCGACTTGCCGGCACCGGATGCGCCGACGAGCGCGACCCGCTCCCCCGGCTGCAGCCGGAGCGAGACGCCGTCGAGCACGCGTCGCTCCGCGTAGCCGAAGCGGATGCCGTCGAGCACGACACCGCGCGGTCCTGCGTCAGGCTCAGCCGCTGCGGGGCGCGGCTCCGCACATTCGATGACCCCGACCACCCGGGCGATCGCGGCCCCCGACTTCTGCAGTTCGTCGACCTGCCCGAGCACGGCGCCGAGCGGGTCGAACAGGCGGTGGAAGAACAACGCGGCGGCGGTCGCCGCGCCGAGCGTCGTCTCGCCTGCGGAGACGAGGACGAAGCCGACGACGAGGATCGCCGAGAGTCCGATCCATTCGCCGGCGTTGAGGGTCGAGTAGAAGCGCGTGGCCGCGCGCATGCCGCTCATCGCGACTCCGACCGCGCGCTCGGAGACGGTTCCGACACCGGCCGTGTGCCGTTCGCCGACGCCGAGGGCGGTGATCGTCGGTTCGGCGGTGACGGCCTCGATGAGCACCTCGCCCCGTTCGGCCTCGACGCGCCGGAGCTCTCGGTAGATGCCGCCCGCCGAGCTCCCGAAGCGGCGGACCGCGTAGAACTGCAGCGGCGTCGCCGCGAGCGCCGCGAGCGCGAAGCGCCAGTCGAGCACGCTCAGACCGCCGAGCGTGACGACGATCGTGAATCCGGCGGTCGTCACGACCGGCAGCACCGAGCCGAGGGCGTCGCCGACGACGCGGATGTCGCCCGACACGCGCGCGACCACGTCGCCGATCCCGGCACGCTCGATCTCGGCGAGCGGGATCCGCATCGCCGATTCGAACACCTCCTCGCGCGCCTCGGCGAGCGCCGACTCGGCGAGCACGGCGAGCAACGACCGCCCGAGCGCCTGCAGGGCCGCCCCCACGAGACCGCAGACCGCGATGCCGACCGACGCGAGCGCGACGAACGAGACGTCGCCGCCGCTCGACACGATGTTGACGACGAGGCCGATGAGGGCCGGCACCGCGAGCCCGACCACCGCCCCCGCGAGGATGCTCAGCACCGTGCCCGTCAGCAGCACGGGCCTCCGGCGCAGCAGCTCGAGCACGTATCGTCTCGACGCCGACGCGGTGGCGATCGGCAGCAGCTGCCGTTCAGCGGGCTCACCCACGCTGAGCACCCCCGCTCGGCCTGACGACCCTGCTGCACCGAGCGAGGAGCGCGGGGCGTTCGGTGACGAGCACGATCGTGCGGTCTCCGGCGAGTGCGGTGAGCGAGTCCGCGATGTTCGATTCGGTGACGGCGTCGACCGCCGTCGTCGGCTCGTGCAGCACGAGCACCGGCTGACGCTGATGGAGCGCCCGCGCAAGTGCCATCCGCTGCCGCTGCCCGCCCGAGAGCTCGCGCCCGGCCGCCGCGAGATCCCCGTCGATGCCGCCGCCGAGATGGGTGAGCACCTCGTCGACGGTCGTCGCCGCGAGGATCGCGGGGTCGGGCGCTGTCCGACCGCTGCCGGTGAGCAGGTTGTCGGCGATGCGGGCACTGAAGAGGGCGGGCTCGCGCGGGGCCGCGTGCACGAGCGTCCGGCCGCGGCCGTGGCCGAGTCCGCCGAGATCGACACCGTCGACGCTCGCGACGCCGGCCGTGACCGGCACGCGCCAGGCGAGGAGGTCGACGAGCTGTCGCGCGTGCTCCGCATCGGTGAGCGCGATGCCGAGCAGTTCGCCGCGGGCGACCTCGACGGCATCGAGTCCGGGAACGATGCCGGCCTCGAGGCGCAGCACGGTCGTGCTCGGCGCCGTGGGAACTGCGCCGGGGTCTTCCGCTCGCCGGCCGATCGGATGCACGGACGGCTCGTCGAGCACCGCGGCCACGCGCGCCGCGGAGGCACGGCGCTGTGCGAGATCGACGCTGAGCTGCCCGAGCGTCGCGATCGGACCGCTGAGGAACTGGGCGAGTCCGACGATCGCGACGAGCCCTCCGACGCCGAGCTCACCGGTGCTCGCCAGCGTTGCGGCCGCGGCCGTGATGATCGCGAGGTACGCGACCGAGATCGCCTCACCGGCACCGCTGTACCCGGCCTGCGCGACTGCTGCGCGGATCGCCGCGACCCGGGCCCGACCGCTGGCGGCCCGGTACCGTTCGACCGTCGCGGCCTCGCCGCCTGCTCCCTTCACGATGCGCAGCCCGGTGACGGCGTCGGTCGCGAGCGCTCCGGCTTCCGCCGCGCGGTGCTGCTCGAGTCCGCTCCGCCGCTCGAGCGGGCGAGAGAGCAGGTACATCCCGAACACCGTGATCGGCGCGGCGACGAGCACGGCGATCCCGAGCACGAGCGACAGCGAGAGCAGGGAGACCGCCGCGGTGAGCAGTGCCGCGAGGGCCGCGAACTGCGTGCCGACCGTCCAGGCGAGGCCCGCGACCCGGTCGACGTCGGAGGTGGCGATGCTGAGCACCTCGCCGGCCGGCGCCCTCCGGACCATTCCGGCCGGGTCGAGCACCCGCGCCACGACGCGCTGCCGCAGGTCGTGCGCCCCGCCGAGGAAGACCCGCTCGATGGCGCGCGCGCCCGAACGATAGCTGAAGGAGAGCATCAGGAACGTCGCCGCGAGCACCCCGAGCCACAGCCAGAGCTGCGCGGCATCCGATGGGCCGATGGCGCGGTCGATGACGACCCCGATGAGCACGGGAACGAGCGCTTCGGAGACCTGGTGGAGCATGAGCGCGCCGGTGCCGAGGGCCTGCCGACGCCAGCGGCCCGAGCCCATCACGGCGGCGCTGAGCAGGGCGGTCGCTGCGGAAGCGGTCGGGCGAGCACGGGTCACTCGACCTAAGGTAACCCTTACTTACGACGGCTGATGTGCGTTACGCTGCCGAGTTGTGTTGAGTATCGGACATCCGCTCTCGTCGTCGCACGCCGAGCCGGCCGTGGTCGTCGACGCCGGCGATGGTGAGAGTGACGGCGTCGAGGTGCCGCCCGACCTGCGCATCGTCACCGGGTACTTCGAGGTGACCGAGGCCACGCGCTGGGAGCTGCACAGCCACCGGGTCGGCGAACTTCTCTGGGGCGCGCGCGGCACGCTCACGGTCGACACCCGCGACGGGTTCTTCGCCGTGCCGCCCACGATGGCGCTCTGGATCCCGGCCGAGACCGCCCACGAGGTGTCGACGGGCACCCACTCCGGCTTCTACTGCAGCTACATCGCCACGGATTCCGCCCACGAGATGCCGGTCGAGCCGACGGCCTTCACACTCGCCCCCGTCGTTCGCAGCCTCCTGCAGCACCTGCACGAGCACGACCTCGAACCGGCGCTCCGTCGACGCATGGACGAGATCGCGCTCGACCTGCTCGAGCCGGTCCCCGTTCGGCAGATGTCGCTGCCGATGCCGCGCGACGGCCGCCTGCGCCGGATCACGCGAACCCTCATCGCCGACCCCGGCGACCAGCGCACGCTCGAGCAGTGGGGTCGCGAGGTCGGGGCGAGCTCCCGGACGCTCTCCCGGCTCTTCCTCTCCGAGACGGGCATCACCTTCGCCCAATGGCGCACCCTGGTGCGTGTTCGAGCGGCGATCGCCCACTTGACCTCCGAGGTGCCCGTCACGATGGTCGCCCGCCTCGTCGGCTACCAGAGCGCGAGTGCCTTCGTGCACAGCTTCCGCACGGTGATGGGGGTCACGCCCGGCAACTACGTGGCCGCGAACACCGGCGGCGACGTCCCCGTCGGCTGACCGACCCGTTTGCGCTCGACGGCATTCTGTCCGCTGAGCGACAGCGAACGTCCGCCGCGAGCAAAGGGCGCGAGCTAGAGTGGCTGACGTTGCGTTAGGCAAGCCTTACCTAACTTCATCGCCGACAGTCGTCGGACTGCGTTCAGAAAGAGATCATGCGACACTCACGCCCCCGCCTCGCCCTCGGCCTCTCCGTGCTCACCGCCGCCACCATCGCCCTCACCGGCTGCAGCGCCGCGGCCGACGCCACCACCGATGCCGAGATGACGACCGTCACCGACGAGACCGGCGAGGTCAGCGTGCCGGTCGCCCCGAAGGCGGCGATCGGCTTCTACTCGACCGACGTCGACATGCTGGCCACCCTCGGCATTCCGTTGAACGGCACGCAGCCCGTGCGCGGCGCGAACGGCTACGACGCATTCCCGGCGTACTTCCCCGACGAGGTCAAGAGCGTCGAGACGTTCGGCAACTTCCCCGAATACAACTTCGAGGCACTCCTCGCCGCGCGCCCCGACTTCATCCTGAACGGGCTCGGCTACGACACGGATGCCGCGGCGAAACTGCAGACCATCGCCCCCACCTACACCTACAACGGCTTCGACGGCTCCGACTGGCGCGACAAGTTCAAGGAGGCTGCGACGCAGCTCGGGCGCGAGAAGCAGTACCAGGCCTGGGCCGACACGTACCAGGCCAAGGTCGACGAGGTGAAGGCCGAGCTCGCCGCTCGGGGCATCGACCCGGTCGTCGCCCCGGTCAGCTACGACCCCGCCGAGGGCATGGTCAACACGAGCTGCTACGGCACGCCCTGCCTCGTGCTCGCCGACCTCGGCCTTCGCATCTCGCCCCTGGCCGAAGGCGAGGAGGGCACGACCCTCAGCCTCGAACAGCTCGACCAGCTCGCGGGCATCGACATCGCGTTCACCTCCGTCGTCGTGAACGAGGCGGAGCAGGCAGCCGCCGATCAGGGGCTCGCCGACTTGAAGGCGGCGAACTCCGCGTGGGCGGCGCTCCCGTTCATCGCGAACGACCAGTACTTCGGGTACGACCTCGAGATGATCTACGGATCGCCGAGCGGCCAGTACGCGCTGCTCGAGACGATCGAGCAGGCGCTGCTCGGTTAGGGCGGGCGGCATCCGGGAGCGACGACATGGCCATCAGAACCGTGACCAACCGCGTGCACTCCGCGATCGTGACCGGCGTGCGCGTGCTGTCACCCAGCATGGTGCGCATCACCTTCGGCGGCGACTCGCTGCGAACGTTCGAGAGCACCGGGGTCGGCGACGAGTACCTGCGGGTCTTCCTGCCGCACGAGCGGCCGGATGCATTCGTGCTCCCGTATGCCGAAGGCGACTACTGGGACTACGCCGAGGGCGTCGAGCCGTTGCCGATGCGCACGTACACCGTGCGGGCGCACCGCCCGGAGGCCGGCGAGGTCGACATCGACTTCGTCTTCCACGACGGCGGCATCGCGGCGACCTGGGCCGCAGCGGCGAAGCCCGGCGACGTCGTCGGCGTCAACAGCCCGCGCGGGCTCTACGACGCACCGGACGGCATCGACTGGCAGCTGCTCCTCGCCGATTCGACCGGTCTGCCCGCGGCAGCCCGACTGATCGAGAACGCACCGGATGGCGTGCTCACTCGCGTCATCCTCGAAGTGCCCGGACCCGACCACCGTCAGGAACTCGCCGAACGACCCGGCGTCACCGTGACGTGGGTCTACGGCGGCAACGGCCGCACGCGGAGCCGCCTCGCCGAACTGCTCGCGACCCTCGAGCTGCCGGCCGGGGCCGGCTACGTCTGGGCCGCCGGCGAGACGCGCATCCTCCGCGACATCCGACGCGACCTCCGCCACAGCCGGAAGCTGCCCGCGACGAACTACAAGCTCATGGGCTACTGGACCGATCGCGCCGAGGAGTGGAGCGCCCGCTACGACGAGCTCGACCCATCGACCCGCGCGGGCCTCGACGCGCTGTGGGAGTCGGGAGAGGACCTCGAGGTCATCGAGGACCGCTACGACTCGATGCTGACGACGCTCGGACTGTGAGCACCTCGACGCTCGCGCCGGCGCACTCCCCCGAGGAGCGCGCCGGCGCCGCGCGCACCGGCGTGGCGCGCGCGAACACCACGCGACTGCTCTGGCTCGTCGCGTCGCTCGCGGTGCTCGCCCTCGTCACGGCCGCGAGCCTCATGATCGGGTCGAAGGACATCCCGATCGACACGGTGATCGCGTCCCTCCTCGGCCGTGAGCAGGGCTCCGTCTCGGAGATCGTGATGGAGCAGCGTCTGCCGCGCACCCTGCTCGGCCTGGTCGTCGGCGCCGCGCTCGGCATCGCCGGCGCCCTCATCCAGGCGTTCACCCGCAACCCCCTCGCCGACCCCGGCATCCTCGGCGTCAATGCCGGCGCGAGCTTCTTCGTCGTGCTCGGCGTCGGCTTCCTCGGCCTGTACACGATCCAGTCGTACCTCTGGCTCGCATTCCTCGGGGCGTTCGTCGCGACGGCCGTCGTCTACACGATCGGGTCCCTCGGTCGCGGCGGAGCGACACCGGTGCGCCTGACCCTCGCCGGCGTCGCCCTCGGCGCCGTGCTCGGCGGCATCTCCTCGGCCGTGACGCTGCTGAACCCCGGCGCGTTCGACCGCCTGCGGTTCTGGGGAGCGGGCTCGCTCATGAACCGCTCGATGGATGTCGTCGTCACCGTGCTCCCGTTCATCCTCATCGGGCTCCTCATCGCGATCGCCTGCACGCGGTCGCTGAACGCGGTCGCCCTCGGCGACGACCTCGCCCGGTCGCTGGGGTCCCGCATCGGGCTCACCCGCGTCGGCGTGATCGCCTCCGTCACGCTCCTGAGCGGTGCGGCGACCGCGGCGGCCGGCCCGATCGGCTTCGTCGGCCTCATGATCCCGCACATCGCACGATGGATCGTCGGCCCCGACCAGCGCTGGATCTTCGCCTACACCCTCACCCTGGCGCCCACGCTGCTGCTCGCGGCCGATATCGTCGGCCGGATCGTCATCCGCCCGGCCGAGCTGCAGGTCGGCATCGTGACCGCGTTCATCGGCGCGCCCGTGCTGATCTGGCTCGTTCGCACGACCCGGGCGAGCGGGCTGTGAGCACCGCACGCACCCGGCCTGCGGCGGCCCTCGAGCCCGGCCCGCGCGAACTCTTCGGCCGTCGGACGATCGCGTACCGCTCACCCGGCGGACGGGTGAGCTTCCGACTCGACGTGCGCACGCTCCTCGTCGGCGGCGTGCTCGCCGTCGCCTCGCTCGTGCTCTTCGTCACCGCCCTCATCGTCGGCGACTTCCCGCTCACGCTCGCCCAGCTCGTCGGCGCGCTGACCGGATCCAGCGACGCCACGGCCACGATGGTCGTGCTCGACTGGCGGCTCCCCCGCGCCATCCTCGGCGCACTGCTCGGCGTGGCCCTCGGTGCGAGCGGTGCGATCTTCCAGTCGCTCACCCGCAACCCCCTCGGCAGCCCCGACATCCTCGGCTTCGCGTCGGGCGCCTACACGGGCGCGCTCGTCGTGATCATGTTCGCGAGCGGCAGCTACGCGATGATCGCGGGCGGCGCCATGCTCGGCGGCATCCTCACGACCGCCGCCGTGTACCTCTTGGCCCACAAGCGCGGCGTGCAGGGCTTCCGGCTGATCGTCGTCGGCATCGCCGTGTCGGCGATGCTCGGCTCCGTGAACACCTGGCTCTCGATCACGACCGAACTCGACACGGCGATGCGCGCCGCCGTCTGGGGTGCCGGCAGCCTGAACGGCGTGGGCTGGGCGCAGACCGGCGTCGTCGTGACCGTGCTCGCCATCCTGATCCCCGGGCTCATCCTCACCGCCGCGTCGTTGTCGACCCTCGAACTCGGCGACGACGCCGCGATCGCGCTCGGCGTTCGAGCGGAGCGTTCGCGCCTGTGGCTCCTGCTGATCGGAACGGCCCTCACCGCACTCGTGACGGCGGCCGCCGGCCCCATCGCCTTCGTCGCCCTCGCGGCGCCGCAGCTCGCTCGCCGCCTGACCGCGTCGGGCTCCGTCGGCATCGGCGCCTCGGCTCTGCTCGGCGCGGTGCTGCTGCAGGCCAGCGACCTCGTCGCGAGCCGGATGTTCGCACCGACCCAGCTGCCCGTCGGCGTCGTGACCGTCTCGATCGGCGGCGGCTACCTGATCTGGCTCCTCATCCGGGAGTCCCGGCGCTCCTGAGCGCGGAGAGGCAAGACTATGACCACCACGATCCCCGCCGTCGTCACCGCGAGCGGCGCCCGCCTCCGGGCCGAGGCCATCGCCACCCGCTACGGCGAGCGCACCATCTCTTCAGAGCTGAGCGTGTCGATCCCCGACGAGGGCTTCACCGTCATCGTCGGGCCGAACGCGTGCGGCAAGTCCACCCTCCTGCGCGCGCTCTCCAGGGTGCAGTCGCCGGCCGAGGGCCGGGTCGTCATCGACGGGCAGGACATCGCCTCGCTGCCCTCGAAGGAGGTGGCACGGCGGCTCGGACTCCTGCCGCAGACCTCGCTCGCTCCCGACGGCATCACGGTCGCCGACCTCGTCGCCCGCGGCCGCTTCCCCCACCAGCGGATGATGCGGCGCTGGTCGCTCGCCGACGAACGCGCGGTCGCCGACGCGCTCGACGCCGCCCACGTGACCGAGCTCTCGGGGCGCCTCGTCGACGAGCTCTCGGGCGGGCAGCGCCAACGCGTGTGGGTGGCGATGGTGCTCGCGCAGCAGACGCCGTTGCTGCTGCTCGACGAACCGACGACCTTCCTCGACATCGCGCACCAGATCGAGCTGCTGAACCTCTTCGCCCGGCTGAACCGGTCCGGTCAGACCATCGTGGCCGTGCTGCACGACCTCAATCACGCCTGCCGCTACGCGACCAATCTCGTCGTCATGAAGGACGGCGAGATCCGCGCCGAAGGACCCCCGGGCGACATCATGTCGCCCGAGCTCGTCGAGGAGGTCTTCGGCCTGCCCTGCCTGCTGCTCGACGACCCGGTCACGCACACCCCGCTCGTCATCCCGCGCTGAACCGGCCTCACCCGCCGCCGCGCCGGGCCTCGCCCCGAATCGCCGCGCGCGCGACTAGGCTCGGCATCGGCGGCAGCGAGGAAGGGCCGATGGGAGCCATGGCGAACGCACTCACCGAAGACCAGCTCGCGATCGTCGACGCGGTGCGCGAGTTCACTGCGGCGGAGCTCGCACCGTTCGCGAACGAACGCGACCAGGCGAAGCACTTCCCGGTCGAGGCGCTCGAGCACGCCGGCCGGCTCGGCCTCGGCGGCATCTACGTGCGCGAAGACGTGGGCGGATCGGAGCTCGGCCGGTTCACCGCCTCGTTGATCTTCGAGGAGCTCGCCAAGGGCGACACCGCGATCGCGGCCTACGTGTCGATCCACAACATGGTCGCGTGGATGATCGACCGGTACGGCGACGACGCGCAGCGCGAGCAGTGGCTGCCGGCGCTCACCACGCTGGCGAGCCGCGGCAGCTACTGCCTCACCGAGCCGTCGGCGGGGTCGGATGCCGCGGCGATCACGACGACCGCCAGGCGCGAGGGCGACGAGTACGTGCTGAACGGCGTCAAGCAGTTCATCTCGGGCGCCGGGTCCTCTGCGGTCTACCTCGTGTTCGCTCGCACCGGGGAATCCGGGTCCCACGGCATCAGCGCGATCGTCGTGCCGGCCGAGACATCCGGTCTCTCATTCGGACCCGACGAGAAGAAGATGGGCTGGAACGCGCAGCCGACGCGCCAGGTCGTGCTCGAAGACGTGCGGGTGCCCGTCGGCAACCGCCTCGGCGCCGAGGGCGACGGCTTCGCGATCGCGATGTCGGGGCTCGACGGCGGGCGGGTGAACATCGCGGCGTGCTCCATCGGGGGTGCGCAGTGGGCCCTCGACCAGACCCTCCGCTACGTGCAGGAGCGCGAGACCTTCGGGCATCCGCTCAGCGACCACCAATCGGTCGTCTTCACCCTCGCCGACATGGCCACCGACCTCCACGCCGCACGCCTGCTCGTGCACGATGCGGCCGACGCCATCGACGCCGGTCGCCCCGACGCCACCTCGAGGTGCGCCATGGCCAAGCGCTTCGCGACGGATGCCGCGTTCACGGCTGCGAACAGCGCGCTGCAGCTGCACGGCGGCTACGGCTACCTCTCGGAGTACGGCATCGAGCGGGTCGTGCGCGACCTGCGCGTGCACCAGATCCTCGAGGGCACGAACGAGATCATGCGGATGATCGTCGGTCGGTGGCTGCTCGGCCGCTGACGCGAACCCGTGAATCCGCGAACCGGCGCCCGCGTCCGACGCGGCTCAGCCCTCGACCGTGAGCATCCCGTGGTGCAGCAGGTCGAGGTAGTTCTCGCTGATGCTCGCGGCGGTGTGGCTGCCGCCCGGGCGGAACCAGAACACCGTCGACCAGACGGCGTCGCGGATGAACCGGAACGCGAGCCGGGGGTCGATGGTGTCGCGGAACACCCCGGTGGCCTGGCCCTCCGTGATCTGCTCGAGCCAGAGCTCCTCGATGCGCGCTGCGCCCTCGGCGAGGAACTCGAAGCCCGGCTGGGTCATGAGGAACCCGGTCTCGTTCTGGTAGATGCGCACGTCGTCGGGCCGCTGCTCGATCGTGAGGAACGCGTGCTCGATGAGCTGGTCGAGTCGCTCGCGAGCGCTGCCCCCGCTCGCGGCGATCCGCTCGAACGCCGAGAGCGTGTCGTGCTGGAAGTCCTGCAGGATGCCCTGCAGCACGGCCTCCTTCGACGCGAAGTGGTGATACAGGCTGCCCGACAGGATTCCGGCTTCGTCGGCGATGTCGCGCACCGTCGTCGCCGAATAGCCGCGCGCGGCGATGAGCCGCGTCGCGATGACGATGATCTGGTCGCGCCGTTCGGATCCGTCGCCCACGTCAGCGCCCGCTGACCTTGCCGAAGAGCCGGGCGATCGGCGCGAGCACGAGCGGACGAGCCGCGACCCACACGACCGCGATCACCACGAGCGAGGCGACGAAGATCCAGAACCCGGTCCAGTTCACGACGTCCTGGCTCGCGTACATGTGGTTGAGGTTGCGGAGCGCGCCCGTCGCGAACACGAGGCCGACGTGCACGATGATGAACGCCACGAAGTAGAGCATCACCGGGAAGTGCACGGCGCGTGCCCACTCCACCGGGTAGATGCGGTTCAGCGTCTTCGCGTTCTTCGGCCAGAGGCCCGACATGCGCACGCCAGTGATCGCCGCGAGCGGTGCCGCGATGAAGACGGTGAGGAAGTAGGCGATCTGCTGCAGGCTGTTGTAGTTCACCCAGCCGTTCTCGGTCGGCCAGTCGAGCGAGAGGTACTGCAGCAGCGCCGACACCGCGTTCGGGAAGACCTCCCAGCTCGTCGGCACGATGCGCATCCACTGCCCGGTCGCGAAGAGCAGCACCACGAACACGGCGCCGTTGACGAGCCACAGGATGTCGAGCGACTGGTGGAACCAGAGCGAGAGGCTGATCTTGCGCTGCGGGTTCCAGCGCGGCGACCAGAACGCGGTCGGCCGCTTCTGCGTGCGCACCTGCAGGCCAGATCGCATGATGAGCACGATCAGGAAGACGTTGAAGAAGTGCTGCCAGCCGATCCACGCGGGAATGCCGATGGGCGCCGACTCGGGCAGGTGGTACTCGCCCGGGTAGCGCGCGATGAAGTCCTCCATCGGCGCGAGGCCGAGCAGCCAGTTGACCACGACGACGACACCGGTCGCAGCGAGCAGCAGTCCGAATCCGCCGATGACGAGGGCGCCCGCCCACTCCGCACGGGAGTACGGACCGTACAGCTTCGGCCACGGCTCGGCAGCAGGGCGAGCGGATGCCGCGGCGACCGCGACCGGGCGACGCGGCGGCTGCATCGGCGTGCGGCGTGGCGCCGGCGCGGCTGCAGCCACGGGCACGGCGACGGGTTCGAGAACCGGTTCGGGCGTCGGTTCCGGCGTCGGCTCCGGCGCGGCGACCGCTGGGATCGCGGCGACGCGCTCGGGCCTCGCCGGCGCCGAACCGGCCGGCGGCCAGGGCTCGCCGTCGGGAGTTCGGGGCAGTCCGCGGCGCAGCGCTCGGCCGCCGCCCGCGACGGACACCGCTGCAGCTGCTCCGGCCACCACCGACTGCGGTTCGGCTCGGTCGGCGGGAGCGGCGGGATCCGGAGCAGGAGTCGACGGCGCTGTCACGACGTCGGCGACGGCAGCGACCGGGGCCGCCGTGGCGGGCGGCCATGGCTCGCCGCCGGGCACGCGCGGCAGCCCGCGTCGCACCGAGCGAGCGGCGGACGCGGCGGCAACGGGAGCCGCAGCCGGAGCCGCGACGGTCGCGACGGGCGCCACCGCGACATCTGCCGCGGCATCCGCTGCCACCGCAGGAGCGCTCGCCTCGACGACAGCCGTCGGAGCCGGCTCACCGCCTGCGATCTCGACCACCGGGGGCCATGGGTCACCGCCGGCGACGCGGGGCAGGCCCTGCCGCGTCGTTCGCCCGTACGTCGCCATCGCGCGCTACGCCTTCCGCGCCTCGAGCGCGGCGATCAGCTGCGGCACGACCGTGAACAGGTCGCCGACGATGCCGAAGTCCGCGATCTCGAAGATCGGGGCATCAGCGTCCTTGTTGATCGCGACGATCGTCTTCGCGGTCTGCATGCCGGCCCGGTGCTGGATCGCGCCCGAGATGCCGAGCGCGATGTAGAGCTGCGGCGACACCGAGACGCCGGTCTGGCCGACCTGGTGCGACTGCGGGATGTAGCCCGCGTCGACCGCTGCCCGCGATGCGCCGACCGCGGCGCCGAGCACGTCGGCGAGCTGGTCGACGAGCGAGAACTTGTCTTCGGAACCGAGCCCCCGGCCGCCGGAGACGACCTTCGCTGCGCCGCGCAGTTCGGGTCGCGACGACGTGACGACCTCTTCTTCGAGCGCGCCGATCGCTGCGGCCCTGCGACCGGATGCCGCGACCTCGAGCCGCTCGATCGAGACGGGCTTCGCCTCGGCGCGGGCATCGATCGAGCCCTCGCGCACCGTGACCACGGGCGCACCCCAGGTCACTGCCGAGTCGACGTTGTAGGCGCCGCCGTACACGGAGTGGTGGGCGACGACGCCGTCGGCGTCGCGCGAGACGCCGACGGCGTCGACCGCGAGGCCCGAGCGCGAGCGCGCGGCGTACCGCGCGGCGATCTCGCGGCCCTCGATCGAGTTCGAGACGAGGATCGCGTCGGGTCGCACGAGTTCGGCGGCGGCGGCGAGCGCGTCGGCGCCCGGTACTGCGAGGCCCGAACCGGCCTCGGCGTGCTCGGCGACGAGCACGTGGGTCGCGCCGAGCGCGGCGGCATCCGTCGCGGCCTGCTCGCCCTCGCCGGCGGCCGCGACGATCAGGGCGACGGGCGTGCCGACCTCGGCGGCCGCGCCGAGGAGTCCGGCGGCGCTCTTGGCGAGTGCACCCGACGGCGTGACGTCGAGGAGCACGAGGATCGAGTCTGCGGTGTAGTCAGTCATCGTGGTCCCTTACGCGAGCCGGTTCTGGACGAGGTACTCGGCGAGGCGCTCGCCGGCATCACCCTCGTCGACGATCTTGGTGCCGGCCGTGCGCGGCGGCTTCTCGCCGAGCGAGATCACGATCGAGCGCGATGCCTCCGTGCTCTCGGCGTCGACGGCGAGGTCGGCGAGCGAGAGCGTCTCGAAGGGCTTCTTCTTGGCGGCCATGATGCCCTTGAAGTTCGGGAACCGGGCATCGGGCAGGCGCTCGGTGATCGAGATCACGGCCGGCAGCGATGCGGTGACCTGCATCGTGCCGTGGTCGCTCGCGCGCTCACCGCGCACCTCGGCGTCGGTGATCTCGACCGAGTTCAGGCTCGTCGCGTTGGGCACGTCGAGGAGCTCCGCGATCATCGCCGGGAGCACCCCGCCCGAACCGTCGGTCGACTGGTTGCCCGCGATCACGAGGTCGAAGCCGATGCGCTGCAGCGCGGCGGCGAGCACCTCGGCGGTGAGGCCGAGGTCGGCGCCGAGGAGCGCCCCGTCGACGACCTGCACGGCGCCCGAGGCGCCCATCGCGAGGCCCTTGCGCACGGTGGCGGCGGCCGACTCCGGTGACATCGACAGCACGACGACCTCGGTGTCGGCGTGGGAGTCGGCGAACGAGAGCGCGACCTCGAGCGCGCGCTCGCTGATCTCGTCGAGCACCGTCTCGCTCGCCGCACGGTCGGCGAGGCCGGTCTGCAGGTTGAGCTTCCGATCCCCGTACGTGTCGGGGACTTCCTTGACCAGGACGACGATCTTCATTCCGCTCCTTCGACGAGTTGCTTCATCCTAACCAAGCACTTGCTTGCCCGAAAAGGTGCCTGTTTTGTGGGATGCCGCCAAACTCGCCGCGACCTCGGCTGGCCGCAGTCGTGGAACCCGCACAGTTCAAGCCCGCTCGAGAGACGCCGGGTTACGCTGCGGGCATGAGTGGATTCCGACCCCCTGTTGCAGATATCGCCTTCGCCCTCGAGCATGTCGTGGACTACGACGCCGTCGCGCAGCTGCCCGGCTTCGAGCACGCCGACCTCGAGACCGTCACCGAGATCCTCGACGAGGCCGGCAACTTCATGGCCGAAGTCGTCGCCCCGACCAACCGGGCGGGCGACCTCGAGGGGTCGAAGCTGAACTCCGACGGCTCCGTCACCACGGCCACCGGCTTCAAGGAGGCCTACTCGGCCTACGTCGACGCCGGCTGGGGCTCGGTGCCCCTGCCCGAGGCGTTCGGCGGCGGCGGATTCCCGCGCACCATCGGCCTCGCGCTCCAGGAGCTCATGGCGACCGCGAACATGGCCTTCGCCCTCGCACCGCTGCTCACGCAGGGCGCGATCGAGGCGCTCCTGCACTACGGCAGTGACGAGCAGAAGCAGCAGTGGCTGCCGAAGATGGTCACCGGCGAGTGGGCCGGCACCATGAACCTCACGGAGCCGCACGCCGGCACCGACGTCGGCGCGCTCACCACGAAGGCCGTCAAGCGCGACGACGGCACCTACGCCATCTCGGGCCAGAAGATCTTCATCACGTTCGGCGACCACGACCTCAGCGAGCAGATCGTGCACCTCGTGCTCGCTCGCACCCCCGACGCGCCGGCCGGCACGAAGGGCATCTCGATCTTCATCGTTCCGAAGTTCCTCATGAACGAGGACGGCTCGCTCGGCGAGCGCAACGGCGTGCACACCGTCGGCGTCGAGCACAAGATGGGCATCCACGGTTCGCCCACCTGCGTGCTCTCGTACGAGGAGGCGACCGGGTACCTCGTCGGCGAAGAGAACATCGGCATGCGCATCATGTTCGTCATGATGAACAGCGCCCGCCTCTCGGTCGGCATGCAGGGACTCGCCGTGTCGGAGCGCGCCTACCAGCAGTCGCTCGACTACGCGCAGGAGCGCATCCAGGGCCGCGCGATCGGCGCCACCCAGGACTCCCCCATCATCGACTTCCCCGACGTGCGCCGCATGCTCATGACGCAGAAGGCATACATCGCCGCGATGCGCCGCATGATGCTGCTGACCGCGACCTACACCGACGTGTCGACGCACCACCCCGACGCCGCCGTGCGCGCCCGGGCGAACGAGATCGTCGGCCTGCTCACGCCCATCAACAAGTCGTTCGGCACCGACCTCGGCAACGAGCTCACCTCGCTCGCGCTGCAGATCCACGGCGGCATGGGCTTCATCGAGGAGACCGGCGCTGCGCAGCACTACCGTGACGTGCGCATCGCCGCGATCTACGAGGGCACGAACGGCGTGCAGGCCGCCGACCTCGTCGGCCGCAAGCTCCCCGTGCGCGACGGGGCGTCCGCGCTCGAGTTCATCGCCTCGATGCGCGAGCTCGACGGCGAGCTCGCCGCCGCCGGCGACGACTTCGCCTCGATCCGCACGCAGCTCGCCGCCCAGCTCGACGCGCTCGAGCAGACCACGGTGTGGATGCTCCGCACCGGTGCCACCGACCCGAACGCCGTGCTCTCGGGCTCGACCCCGTACCAGCGCATCTGGGGACTCGTGGTCGGCGGATGGCTCCTGGCCAAGTCCGCCCTCGCCGCTCGCGGCCTCGACGACGACGGCATCGCCGAGACGCAGCTGCCGCTCGCCCGGTTCTACGCCGAGCAGCTGCTGCCGCAGGCCGCAGGCCTCGTGGGTGCAGCCACCGCCGGTTCGCGCGACCTCTTCGCCCTCAGCGGCGAGGCGCTCGGCAATGCAGCGGTCCGCGGAGTGCGCGTCTGACCCGACACGCTCATCACGACGTACGCCCGCCCTCACGAGGGCC
>NZ_JBHURI010000053.1:0-29079 GCF_042673425.1 Agromyces sp. NPDC056965
GTGCCGAAGCACGCGGCATCCGCCGTTTCCCAGGTGCGAGAGGTCAGCCTCTGCGGATGTCCCGCAGCGCGCTGACATGCCCGCACGGCACCGCGATGAGGTCGCCGGCGGCGATGTCGGCCGGGAGCGACACCTGGGTGCCGGCACCCGGCTCCGACGGCGTCAGCAGACCGACGGCGATCGCCGGAACCGTGCTCGCGCGGCCGATCATCCGCAGCTCGAACCAGCAGGCGTCGCATCCGTCGAGCCGTCCGTCGACCTCGACGACGCGCTCTGCGCCGCGGCCTCGCACGCTCGTGACCCGCACGACGACGACCGAGACGTCGAGCGGCCGCGCCGCCCCGTCGTGATCGGTCGCCTCTGCGGCATCGGACGCCGTCGCCGTGTGCACGCACGGCGTGCCGCACAGCTCGACGAGGCGAAGCATGGAGACCCCCGAGACGACGACGTCATCAGCGGTGGCCGTGGTGTGCCGGGGCCAGTTCCCTCCCGTTCCCGGCCGAGAGCTGCTGGTACTGAATGCGAGAACCGAGGTCATGATTCAGGTGTAGATCCGGGTAGCGCCCCGAGCGCGCGCGTCAACGGGATCCGTACGGACCTGATCGGTTCCCTGACGGGTTCCGAGCGACCCGTCCCCATCGTCGTGAGCGGCGCATTCGGATCGCCCGAGGAGGCGTTAGGGGTCCGTGAGGATCGGCGCAGCGGCATCCGCTCGGGTGTTGCATCGCAGGTGCAGTGAACTGCTGCCCGCCTGCCGCGCCTGCGGCTCGCGTCATCGTGAATCTGGAGTCTTCGTGCTCGACGTCGTCTACATTCTCGGCATCATCGCCGTGTTCGTACTCGTCGGCCTCATCGCCAGGGGGGTCGAGAAGCTGTGATCTTCTTCGAACTCCTCGCTGCCGCGCTGGGTGTCGCCGCTGTGGTGTACCTCGTGTACGCCCTCGTCAAACCTGAGCGGTTCTGATGGATGCGTTGTTCGCCGTCCTGCAGGCGGCCACCCTCGCCCTGATCCTCGCGCTCCTCTACCGCCCGCTCGGCGACTACATGGCGCGCCTCTACACGAGCGACCGCGACTGGCGGTTCGAGCGCGGCCTCTACCGCCTCATCGGCGTCGACCCGCGCGCCGAGCAGTCGTGGCCCGCCTACCTCCGCGGCGTGCTCGCGTTCTCGGTCATCGGCCTGCTGTTCGTGTACGTGCTGCAGCGCGCCCAGGCGGTGCTCCCCTACTCGCTCGGCCTGCCGGCCGTGCCCGAAGGGCTGTCGTTCAACACCGCGGCATCCTTCGTCGCGAACACGAACTGGCAGTCGTACTCCCCCGAGCTCACGATGGGCTACACCGTGCAGCTCGCGGGCCTCGCCGTGCAGAACTTCGTCTCGGCGGCCGTCGGCATCGCCGTGGCCGTGGCGCTCGTGCGCGGATTCGCGCGCCGGAACTCGGGCACGATCGGCAACTTCTGGGTCGACCTGTTCCGCGGCTCGTTCCGCCTGCTGCTGCCGCTCTCGGTCATCGGCGCGATTGTGCTGCTCATCGGCGGCGTCGTGCAGAACTTCAACGGCTTCACCGAGATCACGACGCTCGCGGGCAACACGCAGAACGTGCCCGGCGGCCCGGTGGCCTCGCAAGAGGTCATCAAGCTGCTCGGCACGAACGGCGGCGGGTTCTTCAACGTGAACTCCGCCCACCCGTTCGAGAACCCGACCGCATGGACGAGCCTCTTCCAGAACGTGCTCATGCTCGCGATCCCCTTCGCCCTGCCGCGCACCTTCGGCAAGATGGTCGGCTCGAACAAGCAGGGCTACGCGATCCTCGCGGTCATGGCGACGCTCTACGTCGTCTCGCTCGTGGCGCTCAGCGCACTCGAGGCCGGTGGCAATGGCACGGCACCCGAACTCGCCGGCGGCGCGCTCGAGGGCAAGGAGGCGCGCTTCGGCATCTTCGGCTCGACGCTCTTCGGCACCACGTCGACGCTCACCTCGACCGGCGCCGTCAACTCGATGCACGACTCGTTCACCGCCCTCGGCGGCATGATGCCGATGCTCAACATGATGCTCGGCGAGGTCGCCCCCGGCGGCGTCGGCTCGGGCCTGTACGGCATGCTCGTGCTCGCGATCATCGCGGTGTTCATCGCCGGCCTCCTCGTCGGACGCACGCCCGAGTACCTCGGCAAGAAGATCGGGCCGCGTGAGATCAAGCTCGCGAGCCTCTACATCCTCGTCACGCCGACGCTCGTGCTCGTGGGCACCGCCCTCAGCTTCGCGATCCCCGGCATCCGCGAGGACGTCGAGTCGGTGTCGATCTGGAACCCCGGCATCCACGGCATGAGCGAGGTGCTCTACGCGTTCACGAGCGCGTCGAACAACAACGGCTCGGCGTTCGCCGGCCTGACGGCGAACACGCCGTGGTTCAACACGGCGCTCGGCGTCGCGATGCTGCTCGGCCGATTCATCCCGATCGTGCTCGTGCTCGCCCTCGCCGGCTCGCTCGCCGCGCAGGACAAGGTTCCCGCGACCGCGGGCACCCTGCCCACCCACCGGCCGCAGTTCTTCGGCCTCCTCGTGGGCGTCACCGTCATCGTGACCGCGCTCACGTATTTCCCCGTTCTCACGCTGGGTCCCCTGGCTGAAGGGCTGAACTGAAATGTCCACCGTCTCCACCGCCTCGGCCCCTGAACCGCTGGCCGAGCACACGCCGCGTCAGATGGGCTCCCCCTCGAAGCGCCCCGCCGGCGCCTTCGGGCCCGCGCAGGTCGTGCAGGCCCTGCCCGGCGCATTCCGCAAGCTCGACCCGAGGCAGATGTGGCACAACCCCGTCATGTTCCTCGTCGAGGTCGGCGCCGCGCTCACGACCGTGCTCGCGATCGCCGAGCCGTTCGCCGGCGGCCCCGGCTCCTCGGGCGGCACCGCCGTGCCGCTCTCGTTCACCTGGGCGATCGCCGTCTGGCTCTGGCTCACCGTGCTCTTCGCGAACCTCGCGGAGTCGGTGGCCGAGGGCCGTGGCAAGGCGCAGGCCGACACCCTGCGGCAGACCCGCACGTCGACGGTCGCCCGCCGCGTCACGACGTACGACGAGGTCGCGGATGCCGCAGCCGAACGCACCGCGATCGCCGAGGTCCCCTCGGGCGACCTCCGGCTCGGCGACATCGTCGTCGTGACGGCGGGCGAGTCGATCCCTGGCGACGGCGACATCATCTTCGGCATCGCCTCGGTCGACGAGTCGGCGATCACGGGCGAGTCGGCCCCGGTCGTGCGCGAATCGGGCGGCGACCGCTCGGCGGTCACGGGTGGCACCCGCGTGCTCTCCGACCGCATCGTCGTACGCATCACGTCGAAGCCCGGCGAGACCTTCGTCGATCGCATGATCGCGCTCGTCGAGGGCGCATCGCGCCAGAAGACGCCGAACGAGATCGCGCTCAACATCCTGCTCGCGAGCCTCTCGATCATCTTCGTGATCGTCACCCTGACCCTGAACCCGATCGCCTCCTACGCGGCGTCGCCGGTCTCGATCCCGGTGCTCATCGCGCTTCTCGTCTGTCTCATCCCGACGACGATCGGCGCCCTGCTCTCGGCCATCGGCATCGCGGGCATGGACCGTCTCGTGCAGCGCAACGTGCTCGCGATGTCGGGCCGCGCCGTCGAGGCGGCCGGCGACGTCACGACGCTGCTCCTCGACAAGACGGGCACCATCACGTACGGCAACCGCCGGGCGAGCGAGTTCGTGCCGATGCCGGGCGTCGAGGTCTCCGAACTCGAGCGCGCAGCGGCCCTCTCGTCGCTCGCCGACCCGACCCCCGAGGGATCGTCGATCGTCGACCTGGCGGCTGAGCGCGGCATCCGCTTCGATGATGCGCCCGCCGGCGAGGTCGTGCCGTTCACGGCGCAGACCCGCATGTCGGGACTCGACCTGCCCGACGGCTCGAGCATCCGCAAGGGCGCCGGGTCGGCGGTCATCGCGTGGGTCGAGGGCTCCGGCCGCATCGCATCGAGCACGTTCGACGAGCTCGAGCAGCGCGTCGAGGCGATCTCGAACAGCGGCGGCACGCCGCTCGTCGTCGCCGCGAAGGACGCGAACGGCGAGGCGCGCCTCCTCGGCGTCGTGCACCTGAAGGACGTCGTCAAGGACGGCCTCACCGAGCGCTTCGCCGAGCTCCGCGAGATGGGCATTCGCACGGTCATGATCACGGGCGACAACCCGCTCACCGCGAAGGCCATCGCGGCCGAGGCCGGCGTCGACGACTACCTGGCCGAGGCGACCCCCGAAGACAAGATGGCGCTCATCAGGCGCGAGCAGGCGGGCGGCAACCTCGTCGCCATGACGGGCGACGGCACGAACGACGCACCGGCGCTCGCGCAGGCCGATGTCGGCGTCGCGATGAACACGGGCACGTCGGCCGCGAAGGAGGCCGGCAACATGGTCGACCTCGACAGCGACCCGACGAAGCTCATCGAGATCGTGCGCATCGGCAAGCAGCTCCTCATCACTCGCGGCGCGCTCACGACGTTCTCGATCGCCAACGACGTCGCGAAGTACTTCGCGATCATCCCGGCGATGTTCGCGGGCGTCTTCCCGGGGCTCGCGGTGCTGAACATCATGCAGCTGCACTCCCCCGCCTCGGCGATCCTGTCGGCGATCATCTTCAACGCGATCATCATCGTGATCCTGATCCCGCTCGCGCTCCGCGGCGTCAAGTACAAGGCCGGCGGCGCGTCCGCGATCCTCAGCCGCAACCTGCTGGTCTACGGCCTCGGCGGCATCATCGCTCCCTTCATCGGCATCAAGCTGATCGACCTCGTCGTCAGCCTCATCCCGGGCTTCTAGGCCCGGGGCGAAAGGACATCCCAATGAGTTCCACACGCACGGCGGTACGCACCCACTGGGTCGCGGTCCGCGCGATGCTCGTCTTCACGCTCGTGCTCGGCGTCGCCTACACGATCGTCGTCACGGGCATCGGGCAGGTCGTCCTGCCCGCCCAGGCGAACGGCTCGGTCGTCCGCTCGGGCGACGAGGTCGTCGGCTCCTCGCTCATCGGCCAGTCGTTCTCGGATGCCGACGGCAACCCGCTGCCCGAGTGGTTCCAGCCCCGCCCGTCGGCGGCCGGCGACGGCTACGACGGCGGTGCATCGAGCGGCAGCAACTGGGGCCCCGAGAACGCCGACCTCATCGCAGCGATCGAGGAGCGGAAGGCGCAGGTCGCCGAGTTCAACGGGGTCTCCGAAGCGGATGTCCCGGCCGACGCCGTCACCGCATCGGCATCCGGTCTCGACCCGCACATCAGCCCCGAGTACGCCCTGCTGCAGGTGGCGCGGGTCGCCGCCGAGCGCGGGCTCCCCGAATCCGAGGTGCGCGAACTCGTGGAGTCTAGGATTCAGGCACGGGATCTCGGGTACCTGGGCGAGCCCACCGTCAACGTGCTGCAGCTGAACCTCGCCCTCGCAGAGCTGGAGGGCTAGCACGATGCGAAGGGGGCGGCTTCGGGTCCTGCTCGGCGCCGCTCCCGGCGTCGGCAAGACCTACTCGATGCTCGAAGAGGGCCGACGGCTCCGGGGCGAGGGCCACGACGTCGTCGTCGCATTCGTCGAGACGCACGGCCGCAAGGCCACCGCGTCGATGGTCAGCGGACTCGAGGTGGTGCCGCGCACCACGGTTGAGCACCGCGGCATGGGACTCGACGAGATGGACCTCGATGCGGTGCTCGCGCGCCGGCCCGAGATCGCCCTCGTCGACGAGCTCGCGCACACCAATGCGCCGGGCTCCCGGCACGCGAAGCGCTGGCAGGACGTCGACGAGCTGCTCGAAGCGGGCATCGACGTCATCTCGACGGTCAACACCCAGCACATCGAGTCGCTCGGCGACGTCGTGCAGCAGATCACCGGGGTCGCCCAGCGCGAGACCATCCCCGACGCCGTGCTGCGGGCGGCCGACCAGATCGAGGTCGTCGACCTCGCCCCGCAGGCGCTGCGCGATCGCCTCGCGGGCGGTCTCGTCTATCCGGCCGAACGCATCGACGCAGCACTCTCGAACTACTTCCGGCTCGGCAACCTCACCGCGCTCCGCGAGCTCGCACTGCTCTGGCTCGCCGACGAGGTCGACTCGGCACTGAAGGCCTACCGCGTCGAGCACGGCATCGACCGCAAGTGGGAGGCGCGCGAGCGCGTCGTCGTCGCCCTCACCGGCGGTCCCGAGGGCGAGACCCTGCTGCGCCGCGGTGCGCGCATCGCCTCGCGCTCGTCGGGCGGCGAGCTCATCGCGGTGCACGTCACGAATCCCGACGGCATGCGGGCGCGGCATCCGGGCGCACTCGATCGCCAGCGCACCCTCGTCGAGCAACTCGGCGGCACGTTCCACCAGGTCGTCGGCGAAGACGTGCCGCGTGCGCTCGTCGACTTCGCGCGGGCGGCGAACGCCACGCAGCTCGTGATCGGCGTCAGCCGCCGCTCGCGGCTCGCTGCGGCGTTCACCGGCCCCGGCATCGGGGCGACCGTCATCCGCGAATCGGGCGACATCGACGTGCACATCGTCACGCACGCGGCGGCGGGCTCGGGGTTCTCGCTCCCGAAGCTCGGCGGGGCGCTCAGCCGCCAGCGCCTCATCGTCGGCTTCGCCGTCGCGCTCATCGCCGGGCCGCTGCTCAGCTGGGTGCTCACGATCTTCCACACCGAGACCTCCATCACGAGCGACGTGCTCGCCTACCAGCTGCTCGTCATCGTCGTCGCCCTCATCGGCGGCATCTGGCCGGGTCTGTTCGCGGCGGTCCTCTCGGGCCTCACCCTCAACTTCCTCTTCGTCCAGCCGACGTACACGCTCACGATCAGCGACCCGAGACAGCTCCTCGCCCTCGTGTTCTACGTCGCCAACGCGCTGCTCGTGAGCTACGTCGTCGACCAGGCGGCGCGGCGGACGCGCATCGCCCGCCGTGCGGCCGCCGAATCCCAGCTGCTCGCGACGCTCGCGGGCAGCGTGCTCCGCGGCGAAGACGCCCTGCAGGCGATGGTCACCCGCACGCGCGAGGCGTTCGGCCTCACCGGCGTGCGTCTGCTGATCGACGGCGCGCCCCGGGTCGCCGATGGTGAGCCCACTCGCGACGACCGGGTCACCGAGATCCCGATCGGCAGCCGCGGCGTGCTCGAACTGCACGGTCAGGACCTCGAGGCATCCGAACGCCGCCTGCTGCAGGTCATCGCCGCCCAGATGGATGCCGCGATCGAGCACGGCGCGCTCGCGACCGCGGCCTCCGCGGCCGACGCCCTCGTCGAGACCGACCGCGTGCGCTCGGCCCTGCTCGCCGCCGTCGGGCACGACCTGCGCCGCCCGCTCACCTCGGCGTCGGCGGCGATCAGCGCGCTGCGCTCCCGTGAGGTCGAGCTGCCCGCCGCCGAGCGAGACGAACTGCTCGCGACGGCCTCGGAGAGCCTCGACGCCCTCGCCGAGCTCGTCACCAACCTGCTCGACGTGAGCCGGGTGCAGGCCGGAGCGCTCGCCGTCACCCTCGCCCCGACCGAGGTCGCCGACGTCGTCTTCCCGGCCCTCGACGAGCTCGCCCTCGGCCCCGGCGACGTCGAGCTCGACCTCGCCGACGAACTCGATCCCGTGCTCGCCGACGGCGTGCTGCTGCAGCGCGTCGTCGTGAACCTGCTCGCGAACGCCGTGCGGCACAGCCCCGACGGCGAGCGCGTTCGCCTCGCGGCGAGCTCGTTCCGGGGCCGCACCGAACTGCGCGTCGTCGACCGCGGCCCCGGCATCCCCGCCGAGCGCCGCGACGAGGTGTTCACGCCGTTCCAGCGCCTCGGCGACACCGACAACGACACCGGCCTCGGGCTCGGGCTCGCCCTGTCGAAGGGCTTCGTCGAGGGAATGGACGGCACACTGGAGGTCGAGGACACTCCCGGCGGCGGCCTGACCATGGTCGTCACCCTGCCCTCCGCCACGACACCGCCGCCGCCGCCAACCACGACCACCGAGGAGGTGCGATGAGGATCCTCCTCGCCGACGACGACGACCAGTTGCAGCGCGCGCTGCGCATCACGCTCGCGGCTCGTGGCTACGAGGTCGTCGCCGCGCGCGACGGCGCCGAGGCGATCGACCTCGCCGCGAACGCGCACCCCGACCTGATCCTGCTCGACCTCGGCATGCCGAAGGTCGACGGCATCGACGTGATCCGAGCGGTGCGCGCCTGGTCGAAGGTGCCGATCCTCGTGCTCTCGGGCCGCACCGATTCCGCCGAGAAGGTCGACGCCCTCGACGCCGGAGCCGACGACTACGTGACGAAGCCCTTCGCCATGGACGAGCTGCTCGCCCGTATCCGCGCTCGGGCCCGGTCGACGAGCGGCGAAGCGGATGCCGCGGCCTACGCGATCGGCGCCCTCGCCGTCGACCTCGCCGCGAAGACCATCAGGTCGACGGATGCCTCGGGCCACGCGACATCCGTACGCCTGACGCCGACCGAGTGGCGCCTGCTCGAGCTGTTCCTGAAGAACCCGGGCAAGCTCCTCACCCGGCAGATGCTGCTGAGCGAGGTGTGGGGGCCGTTCCACGCGAACGATGCCGGGTACCTGCGGCTCTACGTCGCCCAGCTGCGGCGCAAGCTCGAGCCGACGCCGTCGGAGCCGCGGTTCTTCCTGACGGAGCCGGGCATGGGCTACCGCTTCGAGCCTGGGACCGCCGAGGCCACCGAAGCCTGACGTCGGGCCGCAGCTCAGCCGAGCCGCTTCAGGCGCCCGAGCCACCCCGCAGCCGTCGCCCCGTCGAACGGCGCCTCGCGCCGCCGCACGGCCCCGAGCACCGCATCCGCCTCGGCACGCACGCGTGCCACCAGGTCCGCCGGGTAGTCGAACTCCACCGCGTGCTCGGCGAACTCGTCTTCGTCGTCGATGAACGCCGGCGCACCCTCGCGCTCGACGACGTCGAGATCGAGATCGACGTACGAGACGGTCCAGACGGTCGACCCCGTCGAGCTCGTCGACCCCGTCGACCCCGTCGCGCCCGAGGCATCCGCTCGCCATTCGGGAACCGTCGCGAGGTCGATGTAGGTGCCGAGCCCGCGCGGGTGCCCCGCGTTGAACCCGGCCGCCCAGCCCGCTCGCGGGAAGCACGACACCGAGTCCCACGTCGCCGTGAACGCGTTCCCGGGCCGAGCGAAGGCGGTGCCGGCCGGGAACCCCACCCAGTCGCCGTGCGCGTCCCTGCCGAGCCAGCGCCCGTCGAACTCCCAGTGCGGCCGGCCTCCCCACTTCGTCGCGCGAACGCGCACGAGTGCGCCGGGGGTGCTGGGGCGGTCGTCGGCGCTCACCCGACCACCGTATCCGCGCCTACGCTGGAACCGTGGACTGCTCCTACTTCGACGCCGGGCGCTGCACCTCGTGCTCGCTCATGGGGCAGCCCTACGAGCGGCAGCTCGCCGACAAGCAACGGCACGCCGAAGACCTCCTGCGGGCGCACGACGGCCTCGACTGGCTGGCGCCGATCGGCAGCCGCGAAGACGGCTACCGCAACAAGGCGAAGATGGTGATCGGCGGCACGACGGCGGCGCCGACGATCGGCATCCTCGACGCCGACGGCCACGGCATCGACCTCGAGGCGTGCGGCATCTGCTCCCCCGGCCACCGGGCGGCCTTCCCCGTGATCGCCGCGTTCATCACGCGGGCCGGGCTCACGCCGTACGACGTGCCGAGCCGCACGGGCGAGCTGAAGCACCTGATCCTCACCGAGTCGCCCGACGGCGAGCTCATGGTCCGCTTCGTCGTGCGCTCGACCGAGCCGGTCGGCCGCATCCGCAAGCACCTGCCGTGGCTCCTCGCCGAGCTGCCGAACGCCCGCGTGGTCACCGCGAACGTGCTTCCCGAGCACAAGGCCGTGCTCGAGGGCGAGCACGAGATCGTCTTCACCGAGGCCTCGACGCTGCCGATGCGACTCGGCGGAGTCACGATGCACCTGCGCCCCCAGAGCTTCTTCCAGACGAACACCGAGATCGCCGAGGCGCTCTACGTCGAGGCGCGCGACTGGGTGCGCGCGCTCGCGCCCGATTCGGCGTGGGACCTCTACTCGGGCGTCGGCGGCTTCGCCCTGCACATCGCGGATGCCGCGGCATCCGTCACCGGAATCGAGACGAGCGTCGAGGCGGTCGCCAGCGCAGAACTCAGTCGAACGGATGCCGCGCTCTCACGAGTGCGGTTCGAGGCCGGCGACGCCACCGCCTTCGCCCTGGGCGCCGAGACGGCTCCCGACCTCGTGATCGTGAACCCGCCCCGACGGGGCATCGGCCGTGAACTGAGCGGATGGCTCGAGGCATCCGCGGTTCGTCACGTGCTCTATTCGAGCTGCAACGCGGCCTCGCTCGCGCGCGACCTCGAGGCGATGCCGTCGCTGCGGCCCGTTCGAGGCCGGGTCTTCGACATGTTCCCGCAGACGACGCACTTCGAGGTCATGGTGCTGCTCGAGCGAGTCTGACTCCGCACCGATGGGAGCCTGAGCCCGCGACCCGAGTCGGCGGCCGAACGCCTGGCTGGTCGCGCCCGGCCGCCTCGGCGTCAGCGCTTGCGCGGCTTGACGATGCCGTCTTCGGCCTTCTCGCGCTTCAGCGCTCGCTTCTCTTTCAACGAGAGCTGGGCTTGCTTCTTGGCGGTGTTTCCGCGTGCGTTCTTCTCGGACATACGGGCTCGCTTCCCTTCATCAGCTGGCGGGCTTCCGATGACCATAGCCCACCCCCCAGGGGAAGTCACTTCGGCAGCCTTCGACGCAGCGCCGCGTTTCGAAACCGGCCCGGTTCAGGCATTTTCTTGAAGATGGGCTATACTGGCAGGTCACGCCAAAGGAGGTGACATGAGGAGAATCCCACCGTTCCTCGCGACGACGATCGTCGCGAGCTGGTTGTTCATGATCGGCTTCGCAGCCGGTTTCGAGAGCGAACTCGCGACGCACCCGACGCTCACCCGTGAGCACCCCGACGTGCTGCACGCCGGCCTCACGATGGGCATCAGCGCCGTGTGCGCCATGCTGGTGATCGTCGCGAGCGTGCGGCTCACGAAGATGCTCGTCAGGGCCCGTTCCGGCGGGGCGCACGCCGCGCTGTAACGACGAGGCGATCCCGTGCACGACGTGCGCGATCGCACTGCACGACATGCTCGGCGGGGCGCAGGCACGACCTGCGTCACGCCGAGCGTCGAGCGTCGAGCAGCCTCAGCGCGCATCACTCGACCAGGTCGGCGGTCAGCGCGGCGAGCTCGGCCTGTCGGTCGGCCTTCTCGCGCGGCGCACCCGGCACTCCCGGTCGCCGCTGCCACGGGTGCGGCCCGTCGAGCGGCCGGTACGCGACCCCGATGGCGTCGTAGATCGCGAGAAGGGCAGCCAGGCGCGCCTCGAAGCCCGCCCAGTCCTTGCCGGGCGCACTCCACGCGACCTCGGCGAACGCCGCGAGCCGCGGGAACACCATGTAGTCGACCCGTGACGCCGTGTCCATGTGCTCGCTCCACGCGTTCGCCTGCACGCCGAGCACGTGGCGCCGCATCGGCTCCGAGGCATCCGCCGGCAGGGGCTCGAACTCGTAGACGTCGCGCAGCGACTGCACCGTGCCGACCGGGATCGGCTCGTCGGCCGAGTCGGACTGCCGATAGTCGAGGTAGGCGAAGTCGTCGGGGCAGAGCACGACGTCGTGGCCGCGTGCCACGGCGACCTCCGCTCCGCGGAGGCCACGCCACGACGCGATCGTCGCGCCGGGGTCGAGTGGGCCCTCGAGCACCTCGTCCCAGCCGTACAGGCGCCGTCCGGCGGCCGTCAGGTGGGCGTCGAGCTGACGGATGAACCACGCCTGCAACTCGTTCGGCGTCGCGAGGCCGCGCGCCGCCATGAGCTCCTGCGTGCGCGCGTCGTTCGCCCACTGCACCTTGCGGGCCTCGTCGCCGCCGACCGCGATGTAGGTCGACGGGAAGACCTCCATGACCTCGTCGAGCACGTTGCGGAAGAACTCGACCGTCGATTCCTCGGTGTTCAGCACGTCGTCGTTGATGCCGTAGCGCGTCCACACCTCGGTGGGCCCGCTCGTGACGCCGAGCTCGGGGTGGGCGGCGAGCGCGGCCCGCACATGCCCGGGCGTCTCGATCTCGGGCACGACCTCGATGTGCCGCTCGGCGGCATAGGCGACGATCTCGCGCAGGTCGTCCTGCGTGTAGAAGCCGCCGACCGGGCGACCGTCGACGGTCGACGCCGGTCCGTGGCCGAGCTGCGACTCGGGGCGCCACGCGCCGACCTCGGTGAGGCGCGGGTAGCGGCGGATCTCCATGCGCCAGCCCTGGTCGTCGGTCAGGTGCAGTTGCAGCACGTTGACCCGGTGCAGCGCGAGCAGGTCGACGAGCCGCAGCACCTCGTGCTTCGGCCGGAAGCTGCGCGCGACATCGAGCATGAACCCGCGCCACGCGAATCGCGGAGCGTCGACGGTGACCGATGCCGCGGCGCTCCACTGCCGACCGGGCAGCGCCGCCCGGCGGAAGGCGTCGGGGCCGAGCAGCTGCCGCAGCGCGAGCGTGCCGGAGGACAGCCCTGCGGCGGAGCCACCGGCGAGGCGCACGCCGTCGACCGCGATCTCCAGCCGGTAGCCCTCGCGAGGCAGCTCGGGGTCGATCGCGAGCGCGATGGCGGCCGCAGCGGCGGAGGCGGCGCGCTCCGGCTCCGCCCGCCGGTCGTCGACCGACGCTTCGATGATCGGCAGGGCGAAGCCCGTCGCGGCCCCGAGATCGGCCTGCAGTCGACGCGCGACGGATGCCGCGGCATCCGTCGCCGTGATGACCGTGTCGGCGCCGAGCACGAACTCGCCGCCGTGCGCCTCGAACGAGAGCGGCTTCGGGATGAGCCCGCTCACGCGCCGGCCGCCAGCTCGCGCGCACGAGCGAGCGCGGCATCAGTCGCACGGTCGAAGGTCTGCTTGAACCCGGCCTCCTCGAGCACGGCCACGGCGCGCTCGGTCGTGCCCTTCGGGCTGGTGACCCGGCGGCGCAGCTCGGCGGGGCCGTCGTCGGAAGCTGCGAGCAGTTCGCTCGCACCGCGGAACGTGCCCTCGACCATGACGGCCGCCTGCTCGGGCGTGAAGCCCTTGTCGACCGCCGCGGCCGTGAGCTGCTCGATCAGGTAGAAGACGTAGGCCGGGCCCGAGCCCGAGATCGTCGAGAGCGCGTCGATCTGCTCCTCGGGCACGACGAGCACCTCGCCGACGGTCTCGAAGAGCGCCACGGCGAGCGCGAGGTCGTCGTCGCTCGACCGCGTGCCCGCCGAGACGCCCGTGACGGCACGGCCGACTACGGCCGGCGTGTTCGGCATCGAGCGGATGACGGAGACCGACGCGGGCAGCAGCGACTCGAACGTCGCGACCGTGACACCGGCCGCGACGCTCACGACGATCGCGCCCGGCTCGAGTGCGTCGGCGATCTCCTCGAGGAGGGCCGGCACCATCGCGGGCTTCACGGCGACGACCACGAGCTTCGCCCCGGCGACGGCCGCACGGTTGGCCGCGGCATCCGTCTCGGTCGCGTACGCGACTACATCGGGAAGCGCGGCGAGCTCGGCCGCCTTCTCGGCGCTGCGATTCGTCGCACGGATTCCGCCGTCGACCTCGATGCCGGGCTGCAACAGGCCGGTGAGGATGGCGCGGGCCATGGAACCGGCCCCCAGGAACGCGATCGCGGGCAGTCTGACGGGGGCCTCGGCACTCATGCGACCATCCTAGATTCGGGGCCCGATGCTGTGGTCCCGCGCGGATGATTCGGCCCGGTACCGACCTTTAGGATTGCTCCATGAGCGCATCGGGCGGCACCAAGGCCATCATCGCGGCATTCCTCGCGAACACGGGCATCGCCCTGACGAAGTTCATCGCGTGGTTCTTCTCGGGCTCCGCCTCGATGCTCGCCGAGGGCGTGCACTCGCTCGCCGACGCCGGCAACCAGCTGCTGCTGATCCTCGGCGGTCGCAAGGCGAAGAAGGCCGCCGACAAGGAGCACCCCTTCGGCTACGGCCGCGAGCGCTACGTCTACGCCTTCGTCGTGTCGATCATCCTGTTCTCGGTCGGCGGCATCTTCTCGATCTACGAGGGCGTCGACAAGCTGACGCACCCGCACGAGCTCGAGAACGCGTGGCTGCCGCTGCTCGTGCTCTCGATCGCGATCGTGCTCGAGTCGTTCTCGCTGCGCACCGCGGTGAAGGAGTCGAACCACATCCGCGGCCGCCAGAGCTGGGTGCAGTTCGTGCGCCGGGCGAAGGCGCCCGAGCTGCCCGTCGTGCTGCTCGAAGACGTCGCGGCCCTCATCGGCCTCGTCTTCGCCTTCCTCGCCGTCGGGCTCACGGTGCTCACCGGCAACCCGGTCTTCGACGCCGTCGGCACGCTCATGATCGGTACCCTCCTCGTGCTCGTGGCGATCGTGCTCGGCATCGAGACGAAGTCGCTCCTCGTCGGCGAGGGCGCCAACGACGACGACCTCACGCGCATCGAGCAGGCGATCCTCGCCGGCCCCGAGGCCGAGCGCATCATCCACATGAAGACCCTCTACCTCGGCCCCGATGAGCTGCTCATCGCCGCCAAGCTCGGGTTCACCGCCGACCAGCGCCTGCTCGAGGTGTCGGCGGCGACCAACGTGATCGAGCAGCGCATCCGCGACGCGGTGCCGTCGGCACGTGCCATCTACATCGAGCCCGACGTCTACGTCGAGCCGAACCACCCGGCCCCGCCCACCGACGCCATCGTCATCAAGGGCCTCGAGTGACGCGAGCCCGCGGCACCGCCCTGGTGCTGCGCCACGACTCCGCGATCGGCCTCGGCAACCTCGGCCCGACGCTCGAGGCGCACGGCTACGAGATCGTCACGGTCGACGCCCCGTCGACGGATGTCTCGGCGCTCGACGCCCTGGCGCCCGAGCTCGTCGTCGTGCTCGGCGGCGACGAGGGCGCGTACGAGACCGACCGCTACCCGTACCTGTCCGACGAGATCGCGCTGCTGCGCACCCGCATCGAGGCGGAGGCCCCGATCTTCGGCGTCTGCCTCGGGGCCCAGCTGCTCGCGAAGACGCTCGGCGCCGAGGTCTTCAAGGGGCCGAGGAAGGAGGTCGGCTGGCTGACGGTCGAACCGACCGAGGCCGGTGCGAACTCCCCGGTTCGGCACTTCGCCGGGGTCCCGACGGTGCAGTGGCACGGCGACACCTTCGAGCTGCCCGAGGGCGTCGAACGACTCGCCTCGTCGGGCGCCTACGAGAACCAGGCCTTCGCGAAGGGCGAGTGGCTCCTCGCCGTGCAGTTCCACCCCGAGGTCACCGACGAGATCCACGAGGACTGGCTGCGGGAGTGGGGCGACGAGCTGCCCGAGTACGGCCTCAGCCGCGAACGGCTCCGCGAGGAGCGCGCGTCGTACGGGCCGCTCGCGCAGGAGGCATCCGCTCGGCTGCTCGGCGAGTACCTCGAGGGGCTCGCGGTGCGCGGCACGCACGCCGCGTAGCCCCGCGCGCAACGCAGCGGGCGCCGTCCGGGACGAACCCCGACGGCGCCCCTCACGGCAAGCGGCGACTAGAAGTGCGTGCCGCCGTCGATGCGCACCTCGGTGCCGGTGATGAATGCGCCGTCGTCGCTCGCGAGCATCGCGACGACGCCGGCGACGGCCTCGGGGCCGGCGAAGCCCTGCGTGATCGCCGGGGCGAGCTTCATGAAGAGGCTGAAGTCGGCGTCGGCGGGCAGGCCCGGACCCTGGCTCTGCTTGCTCTCGCCGCTGCCGTCGGTCATGCCCGAGGAGATCGAGCCGGGCTGCACCGAGTTGAAGCGGATGCCCTGCTTCGCGTACTCGGCGGCGAGGGCGTGGGTCATCGACTGCACGCCGCCCTTGCTGGCCGCGTAGGCCGACATGTACGGGTGCGCGAAGGCCGCCGACGTCGAGCTGAAGTTCACGACCGCGGGGCCGTTGCCCTCGAGGAGTGCGGGGATCGACTCGCGGATCATGAGGAAGGTGCCGACGAGGTTCACGCCGATGACCTGCTGGAACTGCTCGAGCGAGGTCTCGTGGGTGTGCGACGAGCGGAGGATGCCGGCGGCGTTCACGAGCACGTCGAGTCCGCCGAGCGCGGCGACCGCGGCGGCGACGCCCTCGCGCACGGACGCCTCGTCGGAGATGTTCACGACGACGGTCGTCAGGCGGGCGGCGGCGTCGCCCGCCTTCTTCACGGTGTCGGCGAGGCCGGCCTCGCTCACGTCGGCGGCGACGACGACGCCGCCCTCGGCGAGCATGCGCAGCACGGTGGCCTGTCCGATGCCGGAGCCTGCGCCGGTGACGATCGCGCGGCGTCCTTCGTAACGGTTCATGACTGGTGACCTTTCGGTGTTCGGGAAGATACAAGACACGCTACGCCTACATGGCACGTTGTGCCAGTGTGGCGATGAGCGACACGAATGCCGCGCCGTCGCGTACGCTTCCAACGTGGACGAGAGACCCCCGACGCTGACCGAACGCCGCAAGGCCGCGACCCAGCTCGAGCTCGCCCGCGCCGCCGCCCGCCTCTTCACCGACCGCGGCCCCGATGCGACGACGGCCGAGGAGATCGCGGCCGCGGGCGGCGTGGCCCTGCGCACCTTCTACCGCTACTTCCGCACGAAGGAGGACGCCGTCGCGCCGCTGCTCACCGTCGGCGCCGACCACTGGCGGGCGCTGCTCGCGGCATCCGACCGCACGGTCGATCCGCTCACGGCGATCGAGCGGGCCATCGCCGAAGCGCTCACCCCGCCCGACGAGGTCATCGAGGGCCTCCACTGGACGCGGGGCCTGCTGCGGGCCGGCGTCGACGACCCCGCCCTCATGAACGTCTGGTACCGAGCCAACCGCGAGTCCGAGACGAAGCTGCGCGGCGTCATCCTCGAGTTGGCGGGGCCGTCGGTCGACGAGCTCACCGCACGACTCGTCGCCGCGGCGGCGACCGACGCGATCCGCATCGCACTCGAGGCCTGGGCGGAGACCGACGACCCCGAGGTCGGGCCCGGCTCACCGGCCGATCGGGCCGTGCACAACTTCCGCCGACTCTCGGCGGGCCTCACGAGCGCCTGAGCGGGTCCTCGAAGAAGTCGAGCAGCAGCTTCGCCGCGGCATCCGCCTCGACGCCCGGGAACACCTCGACCCGGTGGTTGAGCCGACGATCGCGCAGCACGTCGTAGAGGGATCCGGCGGCGCCGGCCTTCTCGTCCCACGCCCCGAACACGACCGTCGGGATGCGCGCCGCGAGGATCGCCCCCGCACACATCACGCAGGGCTCCAGCGTGACGACGAGCGTGCAGTCGGTGAGGCGCCAGTCGCCAGTGACCTCGGCGGCCGAGCGGAGCGCCAGGAGCTCGGCATGGGCGGTCGGGTCGCCGTGCAGCTCGCGTTCGTTGCGACGCGCGGCGATGACCTCGCCGGCGGCGTCGACGACGATCGCACCGACCGGCACATCTCTCGTCGCGGGCGCCTCTGCCGCCTCGGCGAGCGCGAGGCGCATCCACTCACGATGCTGCGGCAACTCCACGTTCTCCCCCTCCGCGCGCGACCCTCCCGAACTAGACTCGAGCCTATGCGAGTCCACGTTGCCGACCACCCGCTCATCACCCACAAGCTGACGGTGCTCCGTGACAAGAACACCCCGTCGCCGGTGTTCCGCTCGCTCGTCGAAGAGCTCATGACGCTGCTCGCCTACGAGGGCACGCGCGGCGTGCGGGTGGAGCCGGTCGACATCGTCACCCCGGTCTCCCCCACCACCGGCGTGCGCATCGCCGATCCGAAGCCGCTCATCGTGCCGATCCTCCGTGCAGGGCTCGGCATGCTCGAGGGCATGACGAAGCTCGTGCCGACGGCCGAGGTCGGCTTCCTCGGCATGGCGCGCAACGAAGAGACGCTCGAGCCCACCACCTACGCCGAGCGCCTCCCCGACGACCTCAGCGACCGCCAGTGCTTCGTGCTCGACCCGATGCTCGCGACGGGCGGCTCGCTCATCGCGGCGATCGAGTTCCTGCTGAAGCGCGGGGCGACGGATGTCACGGCCATCTGCATCCTCGCAGCGCCCGAGGGGCTCGCGGCGGTCGAGCAGGCGATGGAGGGCCGTGGCGAGGTCACCGTCGTGCTCGGCGCCGTCGACGAGCGCCTCAACGAGCTCGGCTACATCGTGCCCGGTCTCGGCGATGCGGGCGACCGGCTGTACGGCACGGTATAAGCACCACCGCGAACCTCACTCGCCGAAGGATCTTCGAGCCTCGACACGCCGGGGCGGAGATCCGACGCGGAAGATTTCTGAAACTGCGAATTGATCGCAGAATCTTGCAAGCATTGCGACGGGCTGACTGATCCTGCCGGATGCCTCTCGGCATCGCGCACCGCGTGCGACGTCACACCCCGTCATGCGTTGGTCACGAATTGACACATGCTCGGTGATCGGTTTGACTGACGCTCATGACAGACACCGCACGCAACCTGACCGCCCACGGCGCTCTCAGGACGACCGGCATGATGATGCCGGCACGTGCAGCCATGTGTTGTCGAATGTGCCGCTGACCGCGACCCCACCGCCGAGTTCCGCAGCCGATCCGCATCCAGATCGACGCCGACTCCTCTGAACCCACCGCATCCGGGGGTTCGCCCGGCCGTCCGGCCATTCGCTCAGACCCCGACTCCAGGGGTCCGTCGCTGCACCCTTCACGCAAGGATTCTCCGTCATGTCGCTCGCATTCGCTCCCGCTCCCATCCGCACCGTCCAGGCCCGCACCGCACCGTCGCTGTCAGCCGCACCGGCGCACGCCTCCGCTCCGCTCCGCTCCGTGCCCGCCGACGTCTCGCAGCCGACCGCCGCGGCCGAGGCCGCAGCCCGCAGCCCGCGTGTCCGCGCCGTGCCCGAAGGCACCGAAGCTCGCGGCTTCGTGCTCTACGTCGGCATCGACGAGGCCAAGGCCCTCGCCGACGGCACGACCCTCCACCGAATCGTCGAGGCGCTGCGCACGCTGACCGCCGAGGTCTCCCCCTCCGCCGAGACGTATGCCGCGGTGGCACTCGCACCCGAAGGCGCGGGCGGCCGCGACGTCGACGTCGTGCGCCTCGCCCTCCAGGACCCGTCGGCGCTCGCGAAGCAGCGCGAGGGCCAGGGCGTCCGCGACGACGCCGACCGTCACCCCAACGGCGTGATCATCGACATCTCGCGCAAGCGCGTGCTGCTCGACGGCGAGGCCGCCGGCCTCACCTACAAGGAGTTCGAGCTGCTGCAGTACCTCGTGCTCCGCGAGGGGCGCACGATCGATCGCCACGAGCTCATCGACAACCTCTGGGACGCCGACGACGAGGCTCCGAGCGAGCGCACGATCGACGTGCACGTGCGTCGCCTGCGCTCGAAGCTCGCCCACTACCAGGACATCGTGCGCACGGTTCGCGGCGTCGGCTACCGCTTCGACCGCCACGCGGACGTCTCGATCCGCCAGGCGTCGACGCCCTCCCCCGACCTGTACTGAGTCCACCGGCACTTCGAACGCCCTCGACGCTACGCTGACCTTCGACGAAGGAGAGCGGATGCCCCTGGGCTTCTCGGTGGAGCGCATCGAACTGCCTCGCAGAGCGGAGCTGTACCAGTCCCATCCCTCGCACCTCCGACGTCTTCCAGACGGAACGCTCGTCACGACGTGGATCGAAGGAAGCGCAGCTGTGCGCCTCGCCGTCATCGACCCGCGAAGCGGGGCGGTGACGGTCCGCAAGGGCATTCGAGGGCAGCTTCGAGGTGTCGTCGCCTCCGAGAACGGCGATCGAGCCTGGCTCGTGTGCACCCATGGGCTTCACGAGTTCGACATCGCGACGTCGACGGTGCGGCGCACGCTGACGAAGGGGCTCGGAACCGAAGCCACCCTTCCACTCCGCCTCGATAGCGACACGGTGCTGCTCGTGCAGCGCTTCGCCGCCACCTCGGCGATGGTGTCGCTCGACGGCATGGCCGTGCTCGGCCGACTGCGTTTCGAGCGCCCGGACTTCGTGCATCACCGCGACGATCGGCGCGTGCTCCTGAGCTTCGCGAACGGTCACGGGCGGGCGCTCACGGCGGCGAATGGTCTCGAGCGAGGCAGCGGAGTCGACGTCCCGATCGGCGTCGATGCGATCGATCTCGGAGATCGCATCGCCGTCGTCACCGGGACTCGGCACGCCTGGCAGAACTCTCACGGGCTCGACCCCGAACGCTACGCCGTCGTCGAGTCCGAGGGCGCGATCGCAATGCTCGACCCTACGACGCTCGCGATCTCAGGACGCGGGGCGAACCTCGGGATGCGCCGACTCATCGGTATCGACGACGCCGACCGTCTCGTCGGCACCGACTTCGAGTTCCAGCAGCTCGGGCGGCGCCTGATCATCGCCGACGGCAGCGGCAGCCGCGTGATCGGCGAGCTCGTGGTCGACGAACCCGTTCTCGAGGGCATCGCCCTGGACGGGGCATCCGTCGCCCTCAACCACGATTCCGGGAGCGGCTCAGTGGTCCCCTACATCTCCATCGCAACCTGGTACGAAAAATAACGGAACGATAACTAGCGCCTGTTACCGATCCGTTATATATTCGGAACTGCACCGCTTGTTTGCTGTGGCAGGCGGTGCGGAATGTGATTGCAGGACACTCTTGGTGCAAGGGAGAGGGCCGGTCGTCAGCCTCTACGACCGGCCCTCAACCGATTCCTCCCGGTGACGGTCGAGGGACAACGCCAGCCTTACTGACCGGCTCGACCGATTCCGGCTGCTGACCGTTTCCGGGTGCTGACCGGTTCCCGTCGCTGACCGATTCCTCCCGTGGTTCCCTATTGTGGGATCAGCCCACAACCCGAAGGGACCCCGCATGGCAGATCGCGCGATCACGGTGGCCGCATGGGAATCGTTGTTCCGTGCGCAGGTCTCGATCATGCGCGCGCTCGCGGCCGAGTTCCCGAGCGACGTCATCTCGCTCAACGAGTACGACGTGCTCTTCAACATCACGCGTGCGCCCGGTCGGCGCCTGCGCCTCAAGGACCTGAACCAGAACGTGCTCATCACCCAGCCGAGCGTGAGCCGGCTCGTCGATCGGCTCACGACTCGGGGCCTCGTCGCGAAGCTGCCCGACCCTCGCGACGGCCGCGGCACGATCGTGGCGATCACCGAGGAGGGCTTCGACCTCTTCCGCCGCGTCGCGATCACCCACATGGACGCGATCAATCGCCAGTTCGGCGACAGCCTGTCGGAGGATGAGCTCCGCACGCTCGCCGACCTCTGCAACCGGCTGCGCCGAGAACTCGACCAGGCGTCGTAGCGGCGCCTCGCGGATTCCGCGCGAGTCGGTGTAGACGTGCGACTCTCCGCGGCATTACTCTCAGCTCAGACAGTGGGTCTGGGTTCCTGGGGGGAAGTCATGGACATCGTGCTCGTCATCCTGCAAGCCTGCATCGTCATCGGCGCGATCGTGCTCGGTGTCCGAACCGGCGGCATCGGCCTGGGCCTCTGGGGCGTCGTCGGCACGGTGATCCTCGTGTTCGTGTTCCAACTGCCACCGGGCGCCATCCCGATCGATGCGTTCTTCATCATCATCGCGGTGATCACGGCCTCGTCGGCGATGCAGGCTGCCGGCGGCATCGACTACCTCGTCTCGATCGCGTCGAAGATCATCCAGCGCAATCCGAAGCGTCTCACCTACGTGGCGCCGATCGTGGCGTTCGTCTTCACCGTGCTCTCGGGCACCTCGAACATCTTCTTCGCGCTGATCCCGGTGATCTACGAGACGGCGTACCGCAACGGTCAACGGCCCGAGCGCGCCCTCGCCGCATCGACCGTCACCTCCGGACTCGGCATCACGGCGAGCCCGGTCTCGGCCGCGATGGCGGCCTACCTGGTGCTCATGGACGGCACCGGCTACGGGCTGCCCCAGATTCTCCTGATCACGGTTCCCGCCGCGCTCGTCGCCTGCATCGCCACGTCCCTCGTGCAGCAGCGAGTGGGCAAGGACCTGCTCGACGACCCGGTGTTCATGAAGCGCGTCGCCGACGGCACCGTCGAGGTGCCCGCTGCGCTGAAGGCCCGCTACGAGGCCAAGGTCGGCGGCGGCACCACGGTCGGAGGAACGACGACGGCGACGGCCACGAAGACGGGCGGTTCGGATGCCGCGGCCGACGTGCCCCCCGCTCGCATCGAGCACCCGGTGCCCCCGGGCGGCGCGACCGCCGCGTGGATCTTCGTCACCGGCACGCTGCTCATCGTGCTGCTCGGCCTCTTCCCGGGCCTGCGGCCGGCGTTCCCCGACGACACCGGCGAGCTCGTGCCGCTCGGCATGTCGACGATCATCGAGATGATCATGTTCACGGTCGCCCTCGTCATCATCCTCGTGCGCAAGGTCAAGCCGTCCCTCGTGGTCGAGCAGCCGCTGCTGCGGGCGGGCTTCGTCGCCGCGGTCGCGCTGTTCGGCATCGCGTGGATGGCCGACACCTTCATCTCGGCCAACGAGGAGACGATCATCGAGCCGCTCGGTGCGATGATCGAGGCGAACCCGCTCCTCCTGGCCGTCGCGCTCTTCATCGTCTGCGGCCTCACCACGAGCCAGTCGGCGACGACGAACACGATGATCCCGATCGCCCTCGCCGCCGGGCTCGCCCCGGGCGTCATCACGGCGATGTGGCCGTCGCTCATCGGCGTCTGGCTGTTCCCGGCCAACGGTTCGCAGATCGCCGCCGTCGAGACCGACCTCACGGGCTCGACCAAGCTGACCCAGGTGCCGGTCTGGCACTCGTTCACCATCCCGATGCTCGTCTCGTGGGTCGCCGTCGTCGGGTCGGGCCTCCTGATCCAGCTCGTCGTCCCCGCCTGAGTCGCGCTGCGTCGTCATGACGCGCGCCCGAATCTCCACACCATCCAGCCGAGGAGGAATTCCATGACCGACGCCGCCGACGTGAAGTCCGCCGCAGCGCAGATGATGCCCGAGGTGCTCGAGCGCCTCGAGGCGCTCGTGCGCATCCCGTCCGTCGCATTTCCGGGATTCGACCCCGAGCCCGTGCACCGCATGGGCGCGGCCGTCGTCGAACTCTTCGAAGCGGCGGGTGCGGCCGGCGTGAAGCTGCTCGACGTGCCCGACGGCTATCCGTGCGTCTACGCCGACCTGCCTGGGCCCGAGGGTTCGCCGACGGTGCTGCTCTACGCGCACTACGACGTCCAGCCCGCCGCGGAGAGCCAGGGCTGGTCCTCCGAACCCTTCGAGCCGGTGACCAAGGACGACGGGCGCATGTACGGTCGCGGAGCCGCCGACGACAAGTCCGGCCTCGTCATCCACTACGGCACCCTGAAGCTCCTCGGCGCCGACCGGCCGTGCCGGGTGAAGATCCTCGTCGAGGGCGAGGAGGAGACGATCTCCCACCTCGAGGCCTTCGTCGAGGCGAACCCCGAGCTCTTCGCCGCCGACGCCTACGTCATCGCCGACATCGGCCCGCAGCGCGTCGGCCGGCCGGGTCTGACGACCGCGCTCCGAGGGGATGTCGCGTGCACCGTGACCGTGCGCACCCTCGGCAACCCCGTCCACTCCGGCATGTTCGGCGGCGCGGCCCCCGACGCCATGACGGCGATGATCCGCATCCTCGACACGCTCCACGACGAGCACGGCGACACCGTCATCCCCGGCGTCGACAGCGGGCACTGGAGCGGCGCCGACATGGAGGAGGACGTCTACCGCGAGGGCTCGGCGATCCTGCCCGGCGTCGAGTACCTCGGCACGGGTTCGCTCTCCGACCGCATCTGGGCCAAGCCCTCGGTCACGGTGCTCGGCATGGACCTGCCGAACACCGCCGAGGCGTCGAACGTGCTGCTGCCCTCCGTCACCGCGAAGCTCTCGATGCGCATCGTGCCCGGCGCCGATGCCGACGCGCAACTCGATGCGCTGATGGCGCACCTGCGGGCGCAGCGGCCGTGGAACTGCGAGGTCGAGGTCGCGAAGGTGAAGACGGGGCATCCGTTCGCCGTCGACGCCTCGCATCCGGCGATCGTCGCAGCAGAGGCCGCGCTCGAAGCGGCCTACGACGCGCCGGTCGAGTCGATCGGCAGCGGCGCGTCGATCCCCCTCGTCGCCTCGCTGCAGAAGGTCGCGCCGGATTCGGCGATCGTGCTCTGGGGCGCGGAGGACACCGCGCAGTCTCGCATCCACGCGTCCGACGAGTCCGTCGACCCGGGTGAGATCGAGCGGATGATCGCCGCGCAGACCCTCTTCATCCGGGGACTCGCCGCCGGCGTGCGGGCGTGACGGTGGGGCGGGAACCCTACCTCCCGCCCCACCGCGGTCTCCAAGGGAGACCACTCCCGCCGAGCGACCCGAACTGAGCCCGGCGAGCTTGTCCCGCCGGTCGGAGAAGTCTCGATCTCGCTGCTCGCCGGGACGGCGCGAGCAGGTCGGCACGGGGGTCGACGCGGGGTCTGCTCGAAATCGTATCCGCCCGGTCGACCGGTGCATACTGCCCCGATTGGGGGGTGAAAACGCTCCCATGCCCGGCGTCGCGGCGGCGACGGGGGCACGTCGGGGCCGTGGCGATCAGGGCCAGTCGACGGATGCCTCGTACTCCTCGTGCCGGCGCAGGTAGGCGGCGATGAACGGGCACTCGGGCACGATGCGCTCGCCGCGGGCGACGGCGTCGTCGAGCGCGAACCTGGCGAGCTTGCTGCCGAGGCCCCGCCCCTCGAACTCGGGCAGCACCACGGTGTGGGTGAAGACGATCACTCCGTCGTCGAGGCGATACTGCGCGAAGCCCGCGCGTTCGCCCCCGAAGGTGAGGTCGTAGCGGTGACGGTCATCGTTGCGGACGATTTCGACGATGTCGGTGGCCATGGCGCGACTCTACTCGACCATCGCGACCGACCCGCCGTGAGCGGCGCAGTCCTCGCCGTCGGCGGGCGGGCCCCGGTGGGGGTGCGATGACACTCAACCGAACGGTTCGCTCGGGCACGACATGTCGTAATCGCCGGCCGTCGCACCGAGCACCGGGCGGTGCACTGCGCGCGAGCACTCGCACCGCCGGTTCGCGCGGGGTGAGCCGAACGGCGGTGAGCGACTCGGGAGCACGGCGCGGCGAACCGACGGTCCTCGATCGGCAGCGACGGACGCGTCGGGCGGGTGCTGCGGCATCCGCCGGGTGATGACCGTGCTCGTGCACCGTCGCGACGACGAGCGCAATCAGCCAGGCGAACACGAGCGCGAACGCCACGAGTTCGAAGACGGTCAGGTTGAAGATCCCGAGCCGGTCGTAGGCCACCATCGCGACCGCCTCGAGACCGAGGGAGAGATACGAGAAGCAGACGAACCAGCGCGGGATGCCGGGTGCGAAGAGCTGGACGAGGGAGCACAGCAGCGCGAAGGCCGCCGCAGCCCCGACGGCGAAGGTGTTGTGCAGGTCGGTGTCGGTGTTGATCGGCACGAGCCCGACGCCCATGAGATTGAGGCCGACGAGGGCGATGAGCAGGCGCATCACGGTGCGCGCGCCGGGCCTGAGCGCGAACGGCCCGAGGGCGAGCGAACGGGTGAGCAGGGCCGAGAGACCGGCCATGCCGAAGCCCGAGACGATGATCGCGACGTTGAAGCACGCCGCGGCGAGATCGTTCGAGGTGCCGAGCGTGCTGAAGTTGTGCGTCCACCAGTCGCCGGTCGGCGTGATGCTCATGCTGGCGAGGCTGCCCGTGGCGAGCAGCATCGCCACGAGGTTGAACGTGCGATAGGCCTCGTGCTCGATCGCGCCCCGATGGAGCCGGAACGTGCCGATGCCGAACACCCCGCCGAGGAGGAGGCCGAACACCTCGTGACCGCCGGGGAACCCGTCGAACGCCGCCGACGTGAAGTGCACGGCGAGCAGCGCGATCGCCGCCCACATCAGGCCGTTCGCGATGGCACGCGGCTCGATGCCGAGCGCCGGCAGCCCCAGCCGTGCGAGCCCGGCGATCGCGCTGCTCGACGCCGATGCCACGACGAGGCACGCGCCCACCACCGCCCCACCGGCGAGCGCCGGCACCATCCAGACGACGTCGACCGCGTGCGCACCGCTCGTCGCCGAGAACCTCGGATCGAGTGCGCGATACAGCACGATCGAGACGGCCACCGCGATCAGCAGGGCGTAGACACGGCGCACGTGGGAGGCCAGCGGCCGCGAGCGTACGGCACTGAGCCGAACGCGCCCCACGCGTTCGGCGGTGTCGGCGACCACCGCGTGCATCGGCACGACGAGGACCCGGTTCGACGACCCCGGGTGGACCCCGGCGAACGCACCCCTCATATCCGAACTCTCGTTCCCCAGAATCAGACGTGTTCGCGAGCCTAACCGGCACCATGCGATCGCGTCACCCCCGGGGCGCGTCCCCCACGCCCATACCCAGCAGACTCCCAGCGAACTGCGGGCGACCGTGAAGCGCGTGCACAGTGGGGCCTGCGCCCGGAAAACGAAAACGGCCCGCTTTCGCGAGCCGTTCTCTGCACTGTCTCAACCAGTGTGCGCCCGGAGGGATTCGAACCCCCAACCTTCTGATCCGTAGTCAGATGCTCTATCCGTTGAGCTACGGGCGCATGGGTTGTCGCCTGCGCTTTGCTTCGCGATCAGGCAACCACGTAACTCTAACGCACGCGCTCAGATCTCGCCAATCGAGCGTCGCCTCAGCGGTCGGCGTGCCCGGGTCGGAGCGTGTCGAGCGCCGTGAGCTGCCGGCGATTCGCGACCTGCCGGTAGGAGGTCTCGATGAGCTCGGCGAGGAGTTCCCAGTCGGTGTCGGGCTGATCGAGGTCGACGCCGACCCATCGGCCCCGGTCGTAGTACGGCGGGCCGAAGAACCGGCTGTCTTGCACGAGCGCGTGATGCTCGTCGGGATCGGTCTTCAGCACGATCGAGAGCGGTCGCTCCATCGACGCGCTCACGTGCACGAAGATCGGCTTGGCCGCGCGGAACGTCGGCCGACCCCACGCCTCGACCTCGACGGCCTCGGGCAGCGCGAGGCACACGGCGCGGACCCGCTCGACGAGCGGATGCCGCGGGTCGACGACTCGGGGATGCTCCACGGGCCCACGCTACGCCGCACCGACGACATGACGCGAGCGCCGCAGCATCCGTCGACCGTCAGCCCTTGACGGCGCCCCCGAGTCCGGCCGATCGCAGGAACACGCCCTGGAAGAGGAGGAACAGCACGACCGGGATGAGCGTCGAGATCGCGAGCGCCGCGAGGAACACGTCGAGTTCGATCGAGCCCTGCACGGCCGGCAACCGCACCGAGAGCGGCTGCACGGCCGGGTTCGGCAGCACGAGCATCGGCCAGAGGAAGTCCTTCCACGCCGCGATGATCGCGAACACCGAGACCACGCCGAGGATGGGCTTCGACATCGGCAGCACGATCGACCAGAACAGGCGGAACGGCCCGGCGCCGTCGGTGCGCGCGGCCTCGAACACCTCGCGCGGCAGCGCGTCGAAGAAACGCTTCACGAGCAGGATGTTGAAGGCGTTCGCCGCGGCCGGCAGCCAGACCGCGAGGTAGTTGTTGAGCAGCGACACGTCGCCGAGCAGCGGCGGGTTCACGATCGTCAGGTAGAGCGGCACGAGCAGCACGACGGCGGGGATGAAGAGCGTGACGAGGATCGCGCCGTTCAGGATCGGCGCATACCGCGGCCGCAGCACCGACAGCGCGAAGCCCGCGGTCGTGGCCACGAGCAGCTGGAAGAACCAGGAGCCGGCGGCGATCACGATCGTGTTCCAGAAGAACTGGTCGATGTGCACCTCGACCCACGCCGACTGCAGGTTCTGCCAGTCGATGCCGTTCGGCCAGAGGGCGAGCGGCTGGCGCAGGGTGTCCTGCGTCGGCGTCACCGCCGACTTCGCGAGCCAGAGCAGCGGGCCGAGGCCGGCGACGACGAGGCCCACGAAGAGCGCGAAGTGCACGCCGCCCATGCCGAGCCTGACGCCCCGCTTCTTGCCGTCGAAGTCCGAGACGATGCCGCGGTCGCGGGACTCGTCGTCGAAGCGCTTGGCCCTGCGCGACCTCAGCGAGAGCCGAGGCAGGCGGATGTCCCGTGCGGACGGCGTCGTCGTCATGAGGTGCTCCAGCGGTTCGTGAGCTTGAAGTAGAGCCAGCTGAGCAGCGCGAGCACGATCGCGAGCATCACGCTGAGCGCCGTCGCCTCGCCGTAGTCGCCGCCGAGGCTGTTCTGGAACGCGTAGCGGTAGATGAGGAGCAGGATCGTCACGGTCGCGTTGTTCGGACCGCCGCCCGTGAAGAGGAACGGCTCGAGGAACACCTGCGCCGTCGCGATGACCTGCAGGATCAGCATGATGAAGAGGATGCCGCGGAGCTGCGGCAGCGTGACGTGCCAGATCTTGTTCCAGATCGATGCGCCGTCGACCTCGGCCGCGTCGTAGAGCTCCGGCGGCACGGCGAGGAGCGCGGCGAGGTAGATGATGATCGACCCTCCTGCTGCGGCCCAGGTCGCCTCGAGCACGAGGGAGGGCATCGCCGTCGCCGAGGACTGCAGCCACGGCTGGGCGGGAATGCCGAACCAGCCGAGGATCGTGTTGAAGAGCCCGGTCGGGCTCGCGTCGTAGAAGACCTTCCAGAGGAGCACGGCGACGACGGGCGGCACGACGACCGGCAGGTAGGCGAGCGCGCTGTAGAAGCCCTTGCCGCGCCGCACCTCGCTCATCAGCACGGCGACGAGGATCGGCAGCGGGAACCCGAAGAGCAGTGCCAGCACGGCGAAGTACAGGGTGTTGAGGATCGCGGTGCCGAGCAGCGGATCGCTGAGCACGGCGGCGAAGTTGTCGAGGCCGACCCAGGTGGGCGGGTCGAGGAGGTTCGTCTGCTGAAAGCTCATGACGATCGACTGCACGATCGGCGACCAGCTGAAGATCCCGAACACGACGAGCATCGGCGCGAGGAAGACGAGGGTCGAGAGGCCGCCGCCCTGCACCCACGTGCGGGGGCTCCGCGTGCGCGGCGCGGGAATCGACGTCGGGGCGGGCTCGCCCGCTGGCGGGTCCGCGGCGGGCGGTTTCGCGGTGAGGGTCATCTGGGTCCTTCGAAAGTCGGAGAGAGCGGATGCCGCGGCGCGGGCGGTCGGGGGAAGGCC
>NZ_JBHURI010000054.1:0-28826 GCF_042673425.1 Agromyces sp. NPDC056965
GGGCGGCGCCGCGTCACAGCATAGTCAGGGCTCGTCGCTACTTCGCGGCGACGGCCTCTTTCTTGGTCGACGTGCTCGCCTTCGCGGCCGCGGCGTCTGCGGCCGGGGCCGGGGCCTCGACGGCCGGCGGCTTCGGACGGGCTGCGAAGAGCTCGAACTGGGCACGCGGCTGCTGCAGGGCGCTCAGCGAGACGATGTCGCGACCGAGCCAGAAGTTGTTCCACCAGCCCCAGAAGACGCGGAACTTGCGCTCCCAGCTCGGCATGGCCAGGCCGTGGTACCCACGGTGGGCGAACCAGGCGATGAGGCCCTTGATCGCGATCTTGCCCGACTGGAAGACGCCCGAGCCGACGCCGAGACCGGCGACCGCACCGAGGTTCTTGTGGAAGTACTGCTTCGGCTCCTCGCCGCGGAGCACCGCGACGACGTTCTTCGCGAGCAACTTGCCCTGACGCACGGCGTGCTGTGCGTTCGGCACGCAGTAGCCGCCGACACCGCCGCCCGTGAGGTCGGGGACCGCGGCGATGTCGCCGGCGGCCCAGGCATCGGCCACGAACTCGTCGTCGTCGCCGACACGCAGGTCTGCACGGGTCTTGATGCGGCCGCGCTCCTCGACGGGCAGGTCGCTCGACCGCACGATCGCGGGGTTCGCCATGACACCGGCGGTCCAGACGATGAGATCGGTCTCGAAGCTCTCACCGGTCGACAGCTCGATGACGCCGTCGACCGCACTCGTGAGCTGCGTGTCGAGGTGGATCTCGGCACCGCGCTGGGCGAGGTGCTTGATGACCCAGTGGCTGGTCTCGAGGGAGACCTCGGGCATGATGCGCCCCATGGCCTCGATGAGGTGGAAGTGCGTCTCATCGAAGGTCAGCTGCGGGTAGTACTCGAGCAGCGAGCTCGCGAAGGAGCGGAGCTCTGCGAACACCTCGATGCCCGCGAACCCGCCACCAACGACGACGAACGTGAGCAGGCGCTCGCGCTCGGGGCCGGGGGGAAGGTTCGAGGCCTTGTCGAAGTTCGTCAGCACGCGGTCGCGGATCGCGACGGCCTCCTCGATCGACTTGAGGCCGATCGCGTTGTCGGCGATGCCCGGGATCGGGAAGGTGCGCGAGACCGCGCCACCCGTGACGATGACGATGTCGTAGTCGAACTGCCACGGCTCACCGAGCTCGGGCGTGATCGTCGCGGTCTTGGCCGCGTGATCGATGCGCGTGACCTTGGCGGTCACCACGTTGGTCTTCTTCAGGTGGCGACGCTGCGCGACCACGGAGTGGCGCGGCTCGATCGACCCTGCAGCCACCTCGGGGAGGAACGGCTGGTACGTCATGTACGGCAGCGGGTCGACGATCGTCACCTCGGCCTCGCCGGCGCGCAGCCACTTCTCGAGCTTCCACGCCGTGTAGAACCCCGCATAGCCACCGCCGACGATGAGAATCTTGGGCACGGTGAATGGACTCCTCAGTTTTGGAACGTGCGGGCTGATTTGCGTGCGATCACTGCTCGCGAATGCGGACAGTCCGCTTGGTATGCCGAGTGGCGCCGATGCCCAACAGCGCTGCTAGCGTACCAAATCCTGCGACCAGTGAGAGCGGCACCGTGATGTAGGCGAGCGTCCACTGCGTCGGAAGCAACGTCTGGGCGCCGTCCGATCGCGGCAACGGCGGGTCGGCGATGGGCACGATGGGCTGATCGACACTGCTGGCGTCGTCTGGAGTCTCGACCTCAGCACGGCGGTGCAGCGTGATCCACTCGGCGAGACTGCCGAGCGGATTCTCGTCGACCTTCGGCACGTCCGCCTTGAGGGCGGCGACCGGATCGATCAGGCCGTAGCCGTACAGGGCGCTCGGAACCGCCTGCCCGTTGGGGTCGGCCGTCGAGATGAGCCGATTGATGACGTTCGCCGCGTCGAGCTCGGGGTACTCGGCACGCACCAGCGCAACGAGGCCGGTCACGATGGGCGCGGCACCGCTCGTGCCGTCCCACTGCACGTGGCTGCCGTCGGGGAGGACGCCGACGAGGTCCTCGCTCGGCGCGGCGACGGCGATCGTGATGCCCTGCGAGCTCGCGTCGAGGCTCGCGTTCTTCGCCTTGTCGACGCCGGCGACGGTGAGCACGCCCGGAATGGTCGCCGGCGCACCGACCTGGCTCGTGCCGCTGCCGCGGTTGCCGGCGGCCGCGACGATGACGACGTCGTGCTCGAACGCGTACATGAACGCGTCGTCCCAGCTCTCGGGCCAGTCGGGGGTGTTGCGCGTCAGCGACATGTTGATCACATCGGCGCCGTTGTCGACGGCCCAGCGCACGGCTTCGGCGATCTGGTCGTCGTTGGACTTCGCGGCACCGGTGTCCTGGCCGAATGCGACCGAGATCGTGAGCAGGTCGGCTTCGGGCGCGGTGCCGATGACTCCGGCGCCCTCACCCGTGCCCCGACCGGCGAGGAGGCCGGCCACCATCGTGCCGTGGGTGTCGTCGTCGCCGACGGGCGTCTGGCCGTCGGGCGTACCGAGGCCCGAGACATCCGTGCCGCCGACGACCGCACCGCGGAGTTCGGCGACGTTGCCGTTGACCCCGGTGTCGATGACCGCGACCTTCACGCCGTCGCCCTTGCTGGTGTTCCACGCCGTCGTGAAGCCGTAGTCGGCGAGCCAGTACTCGTAGTCGCGGACCAGGTCGGCGTGCGCCGCGCCGGCTCCGGTGAGTGCGAGCATCGTCGCGGCGGCGAGGGTCGCGGTGGCGCGCGCGACGAGCGCCATCGGTCGAAGGGCGCGCCGGGAACGCCCGGAGCGCGCTGGGCGCTCGGAGCGGTTCAGGCGCGTCGGCGGCTTCACCCGATCGGTCCTTCGGAGGGGTCGGCCGCAGCCGCCTCAGCCGCTGACCCTGCGACGTCATCGACGCCGTAGTCGGGGCAGCGGCAGACCTCGGGCGACCAGGTCGAGCGCTCGAGCGCGATGTCGCCCATGGGGTTCACCCCGGGGCCCGCGGCGAGCGAGTGCGCGACGAGTGCGTGCAGGCACTTCACGCGCGTGGGCATGCCGCCCGCTGAGATGCCCGCGAGCTCGGGCACGACGGCGATCGACTCGCGATCGGCGAGGTAGTCGGCGTGGGCGCGGCCGTAGGCCTCGGCGACCCCGGCGTCGGAAGCCAGGAGCTCGGTGCACTCCACCATGAGCTGCGCGGCCTCGAGGAACGACATCGCAGCGGTGGCGGTCGGGTGCGAGAGGTAGTAGAACGTCGGGAACGGCGTGCCGTCGGAGAGCCGCGGCGCCGTGGCGACGACCGTCGGGGCGCCGCACACGCAGCGCGCCGCGATGCCCACGACGTCGCGGGCCGGGCGGCCGAGCTGCGCCGAGACGATGCGCACGTCGCGCTCGCTCACCGGTTCGAAGGGCGGGCGGGTCATCGGGTCTCCTCGGCTGCTGGATCTGCGGGCGGCGGGGTCGTGGGGTCGGTGGCCGGGTCCGCCGGCGGCGCCGCATCGGGCGCGAGGCCCGCCGTCAGCACCGAGTCGAGCAGGGTGGTCATCCAGTCGCCCTTCGATTCGGTCACTTCGGCGGAGACCTCGGTCGTGGCATCCGCCTTCGCCGCTGCCGTTCGGTCGTCGATCACGAGATAGCTCACCTCGCCCGGCATCACGTAGTAGAGGCGCTCGCGCGCCTGGGTCACGATGAACGTGTCGTCGTTCCAGCGCTCGCGTTCATCGCGCAGGCGCTGCACCTCCCCCTCCTGTGCTGAGACGGCGGCGCGGAGCTCGGCGATCTGCTGCCGCTGCTGTGCGAACGCCGCGATCGTCGGCGCGAGCACCACGACGGCGAGCACGAGCACTCCCATCATGATGAGGGAGAAACCTGAGAATCGGATGCCGCTGAGCCAACCCGATCGGGCGGAGGCGGCCTGCTGGGACGAGGGCCGCGATGCGGCGGACTTCTTCGCCGCCGTCGACTTCGCGGGCGAGGCCTTCGCGCCCGCACTCGACGCGGCGGCGCCGCGCTTGGCGGCGGGCTTCGAGGTCGGCACGGTCGGGCGCCTGGGGGTGCGGCCGGAACGACCGGTGTCGTCGCGCATCGCCCCTCCTCGTCATCGCACCCGGAAACGCGACGACGGGGGCGGCCACTCGGCCGCCCCCGTCACGCGTGATGCTTTCTAGGCCGTGTAGCGGGGGAACGCCGTGCGGCCGGCGTACACCGCGGCCTCACCGAGTTCCTCTTCGATCCTCAGAAGCTGATTGTACTTGGCGACTCGCTCGCTGCGGGCGGGCGCGCCCGTCTTGATCTGACCGCAATCGGTCGCGACCGCGAGGTCGGCGATCGTCGTGTCCTCGGTCTCACCCGAACGGTGCGACATGACGGCGGTGTAGCCCGAGCGCTGCGCGAGCTTCACGGCGTCGAGCGTCTCGGTCAGGGTGCCGATCTGGTTCACCTTGACGAGGATCGAGTTGCCGGTGTGCTTCGCGATGCCCTCGGCGAGACGCTTCGGGTTGGTGACGAACAGGTCGTCGCCGACGAGTTGGAGCTTCGTGCCGAGCTCGGCGGTGAGCTGCGCCCAGCCGTCCCAGTCGGACTCGTCGAGCGGGTCCTCGATCGACACGAGCGGGTACGCGGCGGCGAGCTCGGCGTAGTACGCGCTCATCTCGGCCGACGTGCGGTCCTTGCCCTCGAACTTGTAGACGCCGTTCTCGTAGAACTCGCTCGCCGCGACGTCCAGGCCGAGCGCGAGGTCGGTGCCGAGCTTGAAGCCCGCCTTCTCGATCGCCTCGGAGATGAAGTCGAGTGCCGCACGGTTGTGCGCGAAGTCGGGCGCGAAGCCGCCCTCGTCGCCGAGGCCCGTCGAGAGGCCCTTCGCCTTCAGCAGGCTCTTGAGGGCGTGGTAGGTCTCGACGCCCCAGCGGAGGCCCTCGGAGTAGCTCGGCGCGCCGATCGGCAGCACCATGAACTCCTGGATGTCGACACCGGTGTCGGCGTGCGCGCCGCCGTTGATGATGTTCATCATCGGCACGGGAAGCACGTGGGCGTTCGGGCCGCCGAGGTAGCGGAAGAGCGGCAGGTCGGCCGAGTCGGCGGCGGCCTTCGCGACGGCGAGGCTCACGCCGAGGATGGCGTTGGCGCCGAGGCGGCTCTTGTTCTCGGTGCCGTCGGCCTCGATGAGTGCGGCGTCGACGAGGCGCTGGTCGGCGGCGTCGAGGTCTTCGATGGCGGGGCCGAGGTCGTCGAGCACGGCGTCGACGGCCTTCTGCACGCCCTTGCCGAGGTAGCGGTCGTTGTCGCCGTCGCGCAGCTCGTACGCCTCGAAGGCGCCGGTCGATGCGCCCGAGGGCACTGCGGCGCGGGCCAGCGAGCCGTCGTCGAGCAGCACCTCGACCTCGACGGTCGGGTTGCCGCGCGAGTCGAGAATCTCGCGTGCGCCTACAGCTTCGATGATTGCCACAGTGAACTCCTCTGTGATGGGTGGGTATGCAGCGGACGACTCCGTCGTGATCCGCCTGTCAGTCTAGTAATGCTCACGACTGGCGTTCATCCCACCGGGACGCCTCGCTCGCCCCAGCCCACGGTGCGCGAGAAGTCGCGCTTGGCGACTTCGCTCGGCGGGTGGTCGCCATCCCCGACGTTTCGGCGTGATCTCGCCGGATCAGCGGGGCCGTCGAGCTTCGGCGAGCGCGATCTGCGCACGAACTCGTCGGATGAAGGCCGCCTGATCGACGAAGAGGTCGTCCGACGTCACTCGGATCACGGTCCAACCGGCGGCCTCGAAGTCGCGCTTCCGGCGGATGTCCCGCTGCCACGTTGTACGGCTCGTGCGGTGACCGTCGCCCTCGTACTCGAGCACGATCCGCCAATGCTCCCACTTCAGATCCGGATGCAGTACGGAACCGTCGACCATCGGCGTCGGGTCGTTCAGCGCCGGCTCGGGCAGGCCATGCTCGACGAGCACGAGGCGTGTGAGCGACTCGGGTCGCGACTCCGCACCGGCTCTCACCCGAGGCAGCGCCCACGCGAGATGGCGCGCTCCGCGACGCGAAGCCCAGCGTGCGACCGCTCCGGCGAGCGCGACCTGATCCGTGAGCGCCGCGCCCCGGATCCCCCTCGTGCGGGCACCGGTCACGAATGCATCACCGACCGCGACGAGATCCGCGCGGTCGAGCGTGGCAGCGAGTTGACACCACACGAGCGCGGGTTCGACCACCGGAAGTCCGAGCCGCAGCACCACCGGCACCGCTTCTCGACTCGTGTGACCGATGACGCCGCGACCACGGGGGCGAACGAAGCCCGGTGGCGCGATCATATGGAGCACCGGCGACGTCGTCGGCAGCGGAGCTCCCAGGAGCATCGCGGCGGTCTGATGGCTGAACGCGTCCCCTCCGCGCAGCAGGGGTTCGTAGGCTCGGCAGCGGTCGAGCACCGAGCCGAGATCGAGGCCGATGGAGCGCACGGCCGTGAACGGGCGCTGCACATCGCTCGCCCGAAGCCTGCTGCGCGTCGATTCGTGCAATTCCACGTCGCGAACGTGGAAGGCGAGTCCGGTCAGGTAGCCCGGCAGAGGTGATCGATTCCGCACCCCTCGACTCTGGCCTCGCAGCCGGCATCGAGCCGCGATCTCTCCACAGAGCCGTGCCCGCGCGCGCCGAAACGTCGCAGATGGCGACGTCCCGGTGCGCGAGGTCGCCATCCGCGACTTCTCGGTGAAGTCGTGAAGTCGTGAAGTCGTTCGGGGAGGGGCGGGAGGGATCGGGTGAGAGCGGGCCGCGCGGGTGGGCGCGAGTACTACGCGCCGAGTTCGCGGAACGCGAGCGACGCGGCATCCGTCGTCTCGGAACCGACCGGCGCGAACGCGTCGAAGCCGTCGGCGGTGACGCGGTCGAGCAGGGCGCGCAGGTTCTTGACCCGGCGCTCGAGGCGAACCCGCGAACCGGATGCCACGAGCTCCTGCTTCAGCGCGAGCAGGCGTCCCGAGGGCACCTCCGCGTCGTAGACGAGCACGACGGCGCGCGGGCGCTCCTCGTCGCGCACGGCGAGCAGGTCGACGATGCGCTCGAAGCCGATCGAGAAGCCGCAGGCCGGCACCTCCTGGCCGAGGAAGCGGCCGATCATGCCGTCGTAGCGACCGCCGCCGCCGAGCGAGTAGCCGTAGTCGGGGTGGGCGATCTCGAAGATCGTACCCGTGTAGTACCCCATGCCGCGAACGAGGGTCGGGTCGAACTCGATGGCGGCGTCGGGCAGCGCCGCGCGCAGCGCGAGCAGCTCGGCGTAGGCGTCGCCGTCGAGCCACGAGGGCGGCGGCACGACCCCATCGGCGAGGTGCCAGTCGGCGGTGGTGAGCGCCTCGAGCTCGCCTGCGACATCGGCATCGCCGGTGACGATGCCGAGTTCGGCGAGCTCGGCCGCCACTCCCCCGGTGCCGATCTTGTCGAGCTTGTCGATCGTGATGAGCGCGCGTTCGCGATGCTCGTCGGGCACGCCCCACGAGCCGAGGATGCCGGCCAGGATGCGCCGGTCGTTCAGGCGGATCGTGCAGCCCGACAGGCCGAGCGCGTCGAGCGCGGCGACCGTCGCGGTGAGCAGTTCGAGTTCGGCGAGCGCCCCCTCCTCGCCGATGATGTCGATGTCGCACTGCACGAACTGGCGGTAACGCCCCTTCTGCGGGCGCTCGGCGCGCCACACGGGCGCGATCTGGATCGAACGGAACACGGGAGGCAGCGCGGCCCGGTGCGTCGCGTAGAACCGGGCGAGCGGCACCGTGAGGTCGTAGCGCAGCCCGAGGTCCGCGAGCGAGAGGGCGTCGCCGGATGCCGCGGCGCGCGCGAGGTCGTCGGCGCCGAGTCCGCGCTTCATGACGGCGAACGCGAGCTTCTCGTTGTCGCCGCCGAGTCCGGCGTGCAGCCGCGAGGAGTCCTCCATGACGGGCGTCTCGATCTCGTCGAAGCCGTGCGCCGCGTACACCCCGCGGATCACGCCGAGGGCGTGCTCGCGCCGGGCCTTCTCGGCCGGGAGGAAGTCGCGCATGCCGCGCGGTGGGGTGACGGAGGCAGCCATGCCGACCATTCTTCCAGCACGCAGGCGTCGGGAGTTGCGCGAACCGGATGCCGCGGCCTGCGCGCGACCCGGTCGCTCGTGTCGCCGTCGGGCGCCGCGGATCACGTCAGACGGCGTCGAGCTCGATCCCCTTGGCGTCCGCGGCCCGCCGCAGCGCGTCGGCCTCGTCGATGCCGACGGCGACGTAGATGCGCAGTCCGTCGGCGTCGTCGCGCACGAGGTACTCGACGTCGCTCGTGACGATGAGCTCGTCGGCGGCGTCGAGGTGGCTCCAGCGCACCCGCACCAGCGAGAGCACGTCGGTGAGCGAGCTCACCGCTCGCAGCTCGGGCACGATCCCGGCGAACCCGAGCCGGCGGTGCAGCGGGTACGACGCCGAGAGCCCCCTCGCCATGTCGGCCCGGCTCTCGAGCGCACCGGCGAACTCGTCCGTGATCACCATGCCCGGCAGCCCCCAGAACCGGGCGGTGGCGTCGGCGTCGAAGTCGCGCTGCGCCTCGGCGTACCGGTCGAAGAACTCCTCGAGCCGCCAGTCCTCGATGCCCATGCGTCCCCCTCGGGAGTGAGTCTCATCCGACGCTACGCCCGCGCCGAGGCATCCGCGAGCCATGCACCGGCGCGTCTGCCGGCGCGTGATCTCCCGAGATTCCGCGCGATCGAACGCGCGGCGGCGACCCGTCTCGACTACCGTCGGTCTTCTCCGCCGCCGACGGCGGCAACGCGATACGAACGGAGCCGGCACATGAGGATCCTGGTGATCGGGGCGACCGGCGTGCTCGGCGCTCCCGCGGCACGCACGCTCGCGGCAGCGGGCCACGAGGTCATCGGCACGAGCCGCGGCCCGGCGAAGCTCGCGGCGCTCGAGGCCGCGGGCATCGGGGGCGTCGCGGTGAACCTGCTCGAGCGGGCCACGGTCGACGCGGCGCTCGACGCGACCCGGCCCGACGCGGTCGTGCACCTCGCGACCGACCTCGGCGATCTCGACTACGCCGGCAACGCGAAGCTGCGGAGCGTCGGAACCTCGAACCTCGTCGACGCGGCGCTGTCCGCGGGCATCGGGCGGGTGCTGGCCGAGAGCGTCTCGTGGACGGACGGCGACCCGGCCGTCGACTCGCTCGAGCGCGACCTCGCGCGACTCCCGCACGGCGTCGTCCTGAGATTCGGGCTGCTCTACGGCGCCCGCACCTGGTACGCGCCCGACGGCGCGTTCACCGCGAAGGCCGCGACCGGCGTCGTGGAGGCCATCACCCCCATCACGAACTGGGTGCACGTCGACGACGCCGTCGCGGCGGTGCTGCCCGCCCTCGACTGGCCCGCCGGCCCGGTCGACCTCGTCGACGATGAACCCGCCGAGCTGGTCGAGTGGGCGACGGTGCTCGCCCGTCGCGCCGGATACGACGGCGCCGTTCGGGCGACCAGCCGCGGCCCCGGCCGCCTCGCCGACAACAGCCTGGCGCGCTCGCGGGGCTGGGCGCCGACGCGGCCGAGCTGGCGCGACGGGCTCGGGCTGGCCTAGCGCGCGGCGGAGCGACGCGTCAGACGCCCCCGGCCGCGGCCGTCGGGCCCTCGGCTGCGGCAGCCGCGCCCTCGGCGCGCTCCACGGCACGCACCTCGGCTTCGAGGCCGCGAACGGCGGCGCGCAGCGCCCGCTCGGCGTCGAGCCCGTGGGCGCGAGCGGAGGCCACGAGCCCGAGCAGCACCCGGCCGAGCTCGTCCTCGTCCGTGGGCGCCGGCGGTGCGGGCGGGGCCGCCGCCGAGGCATCCGTCACTCCCACCTTCTCGGCCTTGCCGAGCACCTTCTGCGCGAGCGCGAGCGCGGGCATGCCGCGCGGGATGCCGTCGAGCACGCTCGTGCGATGCGGCTTCTCGTCGGCCTTCAGGTCGTCCCAGAAGGCGACGACGTCGGCGGCCGTCTCCGCCTCGCGATCGCCGAAGACATGCGGATGCCGCGACACCATCTTGGCCGTCATATGACGGGCCACATCGTCGATGTCGAAGCGCTCGCCGTCGGTGTGGGCGGCGAGGTCGGCGTGGAAGAGCACCTGGTAGAGCACGTCGCCGAGCTCCTCGATCATCTCCTCGCGACTGCCCGACTCGATCGCGTCGATGAGCTCCCAGCTCTCCTCGACGAGGTACTGCACGAGGCTCTCATGGGTCTGATCCGCGTCCCACGGGCAGCCGCCCGGAGCCCGGAGCAGGGCCACGGTGTCGATGAGTTCGTCGAGTCCGGGGTGCGCTGCGCTCATACCGGCAGCCTAGGTGCCCCGTGCGCCACTCGGCCCAGGATTCGTGCTCAGTGCACGACGGCGAGCAGCACGCCGACCGCGATGAACAGCGAACCGAAGACGCTGTTCAGGGTGCGCTGGCCGCGCACCGAGCGGGTGAACCGTCGCAGGCTGTGCGCGGCGACCGCGAAGAAGCCCCACATCACGATCACGTCGACGACCACGACGGTCAGGCCGACGATCAGGTACTGCGGCAGCAGCGGCAGCTCGGGGCGGATGAACTGCGGCAGGAAGGCGAGGAAGAACACGATCGCCTTGGGGTTCAGGAGGTTCACCCAGAGACCCCGGCGGAACATCGACCAGCGCGACTCGGCACGCGCGTTCGGCGCCTGCAGCGCGGCATCCGCTTCGCCCTCGTCCTCCTCGTCGGCGACCGTCGGCGGCTGCGGTGTCGCGAGCAGCTGCCGGATGCCGAGGTAGACGAGGTAGGCGGCGCCCGCGTAGCGGATGACCTCGAACGCGACCGGCGACCCGGCGACGAGGACGCCGAGGCCGGCGGCGACGATCAGGATGTGCACGACGAGGGCGGCCTGTTGGCCGATGATGCCCCAGATCGAGCGCCGGAAGCCCACGTTCAGGGAGTTGCCCATCGTGTTGATCGCACCCGCGCCCGGGGTGAAGCTGATGACGAAACAGGCGGCGAGGAGCGTCGCCCAGAGCGAGAGGGTCACTGCACCAGCGTAGGCGCGGCGATCGGCCCCGAATGTCCGTCGCCCGTAGACTGTCCTGAGGAGTGCCGGGAAGTCTGGTCGGCCGACGGGAGACCGTCGTCACCGTCCCGCCGACGCCGTGCGCGCTCCTCATGCAGCTCGTGCACGCGACTTCCAGGAGTCCAACATGAACTTCCTCCGCTCCGAGCGCTGGGCCGCCGCTCTCCTCCTCATCGCCGCCGCGCTCGGCCTCCTGGTCGCGAACCTCTCGTTCGGGCCGGCGCTCATCGAGCTGAAGAACGCCCACCTCGACCTGCCATGGCTCGGCCTCGACCTGTCGGCGGGCCACTGGATCAGCGACGGCCTGCTCGCGATCTTCTTCTTCATCGTCGCGGTCGAGCTGAAGCGCGAGCTCGTCATCGGCGAGCTCAACAGCCTGTCGAAGGCGCTGCTGCCGGCGATCGCCGCGGTCGGCGGTGTCGTCGTGCCCGCGCTCATCTTCTTCGCGTTCACGTCAGGGACCGAGACGGTGAACGGATGGCCCATCCCCACCGCGACCGACATCGCCTTCGCCCTCGGGGTGCTGGCCATGTTCGGCACGTGGATCCCCACCCGCGTGCGGGTGTTCCTGCTCGCCCTGGCGGTGCTCGACGACCTCATCGCGATCCTCATCATCGCGTTCTTCTTCACCGCCGACGCGAACCTCGCGTCGATCGGGTTCGCGGGCATCGCGATCGCACTGTTCGGCGCGGTGAGCCGCATGATGAAGCCGCGTTCGGCGTGGATCCTCTCGCGGAAGCCGCAGTGGCCGATCGTGCTCGTGCTGATCGTGCTCGGCGCGCTCGCCTGGTACTTCGTCTACCAGTCGGGCGTGCACGCGACGATCGCGGGCGTCGCGCTCGGCCTCGTGATGGCCCGCCGCCCCGGCGGCCGTGCCGTGCACGCCCTCGAGCCCTGGTCGAACGGCGTGATCCTGCCGCTGTTCGCGTTCTCGGCGGCGATGGTCGCCGTGCCGCAGGTGCAGCCGAGCGAGCTCGATCCGGCGTTCTGGGGCATCCTCATCGGGCTGCCGGTCGGCAAGATCATCGGCATCATGGTGGCGGGCGGCCTCGGCGCGCTCGTCGTGCGACGCCGTGCCGGGATCCCGCTCACCCTCGGCGACCTGTTCGTCGTCGGCGCGCTCGGCGGCATCGGCTTCACGGTGTCGCTGCTCATGAACGAGCTCGCATTCATCGGGCTCCCCGAGGTCGCCGACGAGGGCACCCTCGCGGTGCTGCTCGGCTCGGGCGTCGCGATCGTCGTCTCGGCGATCGTCGTGAGCCTGCGCTCGCGCCACTACAAGCGCCACGGCGGTCATGCCGGCGTCGGCGGCGCGTTCTCGCGCTGACCGCGTGCGACACTCGAACGATGAGCGACAGCACACCGGCCGCCCGGTTCCTCCGAGCCGAACTCCAGGAGACCCGCCGCCGCGGTCTCGGCAAGGCCTGGCACACCGCGCTGCTCATCGCCGGTGAGGCGACCGGCCTGGGCGGCCCGTCGATCGCCGACCTCGTGGTCGTGCGCACGGGCACCGACGCCCCGGTGATCCGCACGCGAGCCGGCTCGCTCGACGAGGCCGACGCGCTGCTCCGCGCGATCAACGCCGATCTCGAGCGGATGTCGGTCGAGGAGTTCCTCGCCGAGTGGGGTCACCTGAAGGTCTAGCCGGCAGTCCCGTCGACGATCGCGGCACTGCCCGAGCCCGCGGCATCCGGAGCCTGCGCCTCGGGAACCGGGAAGATCGCGACGATGAGCCGCGACACCCAATCGATGAGGTCGGCGTCGCCCGGCAGCTCGCCGTTCGTGACGGGGAACGGCACGAGGATCACGTCGTTCTGCGCGAAGTGCTTGGCGCCCGGGTACATGCGCTCGAGGCGAACGCGGCGCGAGTCGGGGATGTTCGCGGGCGCGATGCGCAGCTTCGAACCGGTCGCGATGACGTCGGAGAGCCCGGCCCGCTGCGCCTCGCGGCGAAGCCTCGAGATCGCGACGAGGTGCTTGACCTGCTCGGGCGGCTCGCCGTAGCGGTCGACGAGTTCGTCGACGACCTGGTCGATCTGGCCGTCCTTCGCGGCCGGCCCACTCGCGGCGGAGAGCTTCTGGTACGCCTCGAGGCGCAGCCGCTCGGAGTCCACGTAGTCTTCGGGGATGTGCGCGTCGACCGGCAGCTCGAGGCGCAGCTCGGTCTGGCCCGTGGCGACGTCGCCGCGGAACGCCGAGACCGCCTCGCCGATCATGCGCAGGTACAGGTCGAAGCCGACGCCCGCGATGTGACCGGCCTGCTCGGCGCCGAGCAGGTTGCCGGCGCCGCGGATCTCGAGGTCTTTCAGGGCGACCTGCATGCCGCTGCCGAGCTCGTTGTTCGCGGCGATCGTCGACAGCCGGTCGTGCGCGGTCTCGGAGAGCGGCTTCGCCGGGTCGTAGAGGAAGTAGCCGTAGGCGCGCTCGCGACCTCGCCCCACCCGGCCGCGCAGCTGGTGCAGCTGGCTGAGCCCGTACTTGTCGGCCCGGTCGATGATGATGGTGTTCGCGTTGGTGATGTCGAGGCCGGTCTCGATGATGGTCGTCGAGACCAGCACGTCGAACTTGCGCTCCCAGAAGTCGTTCACGATCTGCTCGAGCACGTGCTCGTTCAGCTGGCCGTGGGCGACGGCGATGCGCGCCTCGGGCACGAGCTCGGCGAGCTGGGCCGCGACCCGGTTGATCGAGGAGACCCGGTTGTGCACGAAGAAGACCTGGCCCTCGCGGAGCATCTCGCGTCGGATGGCGGCCGCCACCTGCTGGTCGGAGTAGGGCCCCACGAAGGTGAGGATCGGGTGGCGGTCTTCTGGCGGCGTCGCGAGCGTCGACATCTCGCGGATGCCGGTGACCGCCATCTCGAGTGAACGCGGGATCGGCGTCGCGCTCATCGCGAGGATGTCGACGTTGGTCTTCAGCTTCTTCAGCGCGTCCTTGTGCTCGACGCCGAAACGCTGCTCCTCGTCGATGATGACGAGGCCGACGTCTTTGAACGTGACCTTCTCGGTGAGGATGCGGTGCGTGCCGATCACCATGTCGACGGTGCCGTCGGCGAGACCGGCGATCGTGTCGCGCGCCTCCTTGTCGGTCTGGAACCGGCTGAGTGCGCGCACATGCACCGGGAAGCCCGCGTAGCGCTCGGTGAATGTCTCGAGGTGCTGCTTGACGAGGAGCGTGGTCGGCACGAGCATCGCGACCTGCTTGCCCTCCTGGATCGCCTTGAACGCCGCGCGAACGGCGACCTCGGTCTTGCCGAAGCCGACGTCGCCCGCGAGCAGGCGGTCCATGGGGATCGACCGTTCCATGTCGGCCTTCACCTCGTCGATCGTCTGCAGCTGGTCGGGCGTCTCGGTGAACGGGAACGCCTCTTCGAGCTCGTGCTGCCACGGAGTGTCAGGGCCGAACGCGTGCCCCTTCGAGGCCATGCGCGCCGAGTAGAGCTTCACGAGCGAGACGGCGATGTCGCGCACGGCCTTACGGGCCTTGCCCTTGGCCTGCGCCCAGTCGCTGCCGCCCATCTTCGAGAGCGACGGCGCCTCGCCGCCGACGTAGCGCGAGAGCAGGTCGAGCTGATCGGTCGGCACGAAGAGCCGGTCGCCGGCGTGCCCGCGCTTCGAGGGCGCGTACTCGATGACGAGGTACTCGCGCACCGCGGTGGGCTGCTGCTGGATGCCGGCGGTCCGGCTCGGCCCGGTGGGCCGTGCCCCCGTGGCGACCTCGCGCTGCACCATCTCGATGAACTTGCCGATGCCGTGTGTCTGGTGCACGACGAAGTCGCCGGCCTTCAGCTGCAGCGGGTCGACGACGTTGCGACGGCGGCTCGCGAGCTTCTTGCCCTGACGGGCGTCGTAGCCCGCCGCGCGGCCGTAGAACTCGGACTCGGCGAGGAGCCCGAGCTTGACCTCGGGCACCTCGTAGCCGTGTGCGGCGTCGGCCTGCACGAGGTAGGCGACGCCGGCCTCGAGGTCGGCCGGCACCTCGTCGACGAGCCGGGCCGCGAGGCCGGCTTCGGAGAGCACGTCGCGTGCGCGCTCGACCAGACCGTGACCGGCGGATGCCACGACGAGCGACCACCCGTCGCGCAGGCGTTCGGCCGCATGGTCGACGGCACCGGCGACGTTGCCCTGGAAGCTCGGCATCGCGTTGGCCGCGACGCGCACCGTCGTGGAGGAACTCGTCAGGTGCGACTCGGCCTCGCCGCCGGCCGCTGCGACGACCTCGGCGGCGTCGCCCATGTCGAAGCCAGAGAAGTTCCACCACACGCGCTGCGGGTCGGGTTCGCCCGGAGCGCTGAACAGCACGGCGTCCCGAAGTTGGCGCACCGTCAGGAAGTCGCCGGCGGCGAGGTCGATCGGCGCGGCGGCGCCGACCGTCGCGGCGTTCCACGCGGCGGCGAGGAACTCGCGGTTCGTCTCGCCGAGGTTGACCGCGCGCCCGGCGACGCGCTCGGGCTCGAGCACCGCGACTGCGGCGCCCACCGGCAGGTAATGCGCGAGCGGCACGAGCCGTTCGAGCAGCGCCGGAGCGAGCGATTCCATGCCCTCGACGGGGATGCCCTCCGACACCTTCTCGAGGAGCCCGGCGAGGCTCGGGAACTCGTGCACCATCTCGCGGGCGCGCTGCCGCACCGGCTCGGTGAGCAGCAGCTCGCGACTCGGCGGCAGCGACACCCGCTCGATCACGTCGGGCAGCGAGCGCTGGTCGGCGACCGAGAACGCGCGAAGCTCCTCGACCTCGTCGCCGAAGAACTCGACGCGGACCGGGTGGTCGGCCGTGGGCGGGAAGACGTCGAGGATGCCGCCGCGAACGGCGAACTCGCCGCGCCTGGCGACCATGTCGACTCGTGCATACGCGAGGTCGACGAGCCGCACTGCGAGCTCGGCGAGGTTGTATCCGCGCCCGCCGGCGACGAGCTCGACGGGGTCGAGCGATGCCAGGTTGTCGGCCAGGGGCTGCAGGGCGGCCCGCACCGAGGCGACGACGACGAGCGGATGCCGCGAGCCGGCCTCGGCCCAGTCGTGCATGCGCCGCAGGGCATGGAGTCGACGGCCGACCGTCTCGGCCGAAGGGCTCAGCCGCTCGTGCGGCAGCGTCTCCCATGCCGGGAACTCGATGAGCTCGGCGTCGGGCAGGTAGGGAGCGAGCGAGGCGCGCAGCGACTCGCCCTCACGGCTCGTGGCGGTGATGACGAGCAGCGCGGGCGGCAGGCCGGCGTCGGCCCGGCGCTGCAGCAGGCCCGCGAGCAACGGGGCGTCGAGGCCTGCGGGCGCCGAGAAGTCTGCGTTCCGCTGGGCTTCGGCGAGTGCGGCGTCGACGGTTTCGGCACGCGAAAGCGCCGCGAGAAAGCCCTGGAGATTCACCCGTCGAGTCTACGCGGCGCATCCGACACCCCTCCCTCGGGTCGCCGACGAGGGCTGGTCGGTGCGGTCCGAGACGGCTTCGGTCGACACGGTGCGTCGGTGCCGACGGATACGATGGGCGCCGCAGACGAAACGCCAGGAGGCCCTCCGCAATGATCACCGCCGCCGCCGACGGATCGGCCCTCGGAAACCCCGGACCGGCCGGCTGGGCCTGGTACGTCGACGACTCGTGCTGGGCGGCCGGCGGCTGGAAGCACGCGACCAACAACCAGGGCGAACTGAAGGCCGTGCTCGAGCTGTTCCGCGCGACGGCGCACCTCGACGACGAGCTGCTCGTGCAGTGCGACAGCCAGTACGTGATCAACTCGGTGACGAAGTGGATGCCCGGCTGGAAGCGCAAGGGCTGGCGCAAGGCCGACGGCAAGGCCGTCATGAACGTCGAGCTGCTGCAGGAGATCGACGAGGCCATCGCCGGCCGTCGCTACCGCTTCGAGTGGGTCAAGGGCCACATCGGCCACCCGCTCAACGAGGCGGCCGACACCCGTGCTCGCGCCGTCGCCGAGGCGTACCAGCGCGGCCGCGAGATCCCGGCCGGGCCGGGGTGGAGCAGCGACTGCGAAGACGGCGCGGCCTCGACGGCCCCGATCACGCGCGTGGCGGAACCGGTCGCGGCCGAAGAACTGCCCGAACCGATCGACCTCGGAGCGCCCGAGCTCGCGCTCGCCGAGCCCGAGCTCGATGACGCCCTGTTCAGCCTCGACGACGAGCCCGAGGCCTGGCACAGCCTCACCCTCGAGCTGTCGACCGAGGAGATCGATCGGCTGCGCGTTCGCGCCCAGGCCGAGGGCCTCTCGCCCGAGGAGTTCCTCCGCCGGCTGATCTGATCGGCCGGCCGGAGGCGGCACGAGTACCTGCGACGCCGAGCAGGCTCAGCTCGGTGCGTGGAACTTCTGCTGCGCAGCCACGAGGCCCTCGCTCGCGACCGCCTCGACGGCGTCGGCGGCATCCGACAGCAGGTTCGGCAGGGTCTGGCGTTCGGCGCCCGAGAAGTCCTTGAGCACGAAGTCGGCCGGGTCCTGACGTCCGGGCGGGCGGCCGATGCCGACGCGCACCCGCAGGAACGGTGCGGCATCCGTCGCCTTCTGGATGTCGCGGAGGCCGTTGTGCCCGCCGTGTCCGCCGCCCTGCTTCAGTCGAACGGTGTCGAACGGCAGGTCGAGTTCGTCGTGCACGACGATGAGCTCCTCGGGGCTGAGCGAGTAGAACTTCAGGAGGGCCGAGACCGGTCCGCCCGAGGTGTTCATGTAGCTGTTGGGCTTCGCGATCACGAGCTTCGGGCCGCCGGGGCGGAGGAATCCCTCGGCAACGCGCGACGGCGTCTTGTGGCTCTTGAACGGCGCGCCGATGCGCTCGGCGAGCTCGTCGGCGACCATCTGGCCGACGTTGTGCCGATTCGCGGCGTACTGGGCGCCGGGGTTGCCGAGGCCGACCACGAGCCAGGTGTTCTGTGGCATGGCGTCGTCCTTCCGGCGCGTGCGCAGCAGGTCGAGGAATCCCATCGGACCTCCGTACGTGTGTGGAACGGGCGAGGCCCCGCGCCCCGCAGTCCGAGCGTACCCGGGTGCGGGAGGCGGGGCCTCGTCGCGGTGCTTCGAGTCCTACTCGGCGCCCTCTTCGGCAGCGGCTTCGGCCGCTTCCTCGGTGGCTTCGCCCTCGGCTGCGGCCTCAGCGGCCTCCTCGCCGAGGTCGACCTTCTGCGGGGTGTGCACGTTGATGACGAGCGACTCGGGGTCGGTCAGCAGCGTCGCGCCCTTGGGCAGGGTGACGGCGCCGGCGTGGATCTGGGTGCCCTCTTCGAGGCCCTCGACGTTCACGACGACGTTCTCGGGGATGTGCGTCGCCTCGACCTCGAGCGACAGCGTGTGCTGGTCGACGTCGGCGATCGTGCCGGGGGCGCTCTCACCCTCGACGTGCACGGGAACCTCGACCTGGACCTTCTCGCCCTTCTTGATGACGATGAGGTCGAGGTGCTCGATGACCTGGTGCACCGGGTCCTTCTGCACGTCCTTGACGAGCGCGAGCTGGCTCTTGCCCTCGATCTGCAGGTCGAGCACGGCGTTGGCCTTGCGCAGGATCAGGCCGATCTGGTGCGCGGGCAGCGCGATGTGACGCGGCTCGGTGCCGTGGCCGTACACGACGGCGGGGATCTTGCCGGTGGCGCGCAGCTTGCGGGCAGCGCCCTTGCCGAACGACTCGCGGGTGTCTGCGACGACCTTGTTGTCTTCGTCCATGATGTGTCTCCTTGCGGGCTCGCGGCCCAGATCGTTGTCTGTTGTTTTCGACTCGAACGCGCGCAGTCGGACTGCGCAGAAGCGTGAGGAAAAGCCGTGGAGCCTGCTCCTACCGCGTCGATCACGGATGCCCGTCGCGCCCGCTCTCGCGGACGAACCCGGGCCTCCCTCGCCGAAGTTCTCGGCCCGTGCACCAGGGGCGCACATGACCGACCATGAAGTCTACCAGCCCCGCCGACGCGCGTCGCCCGAGACCTCTCAGCAACGCCGCGCAACGGTGAGCCTCGCTCACAGTACGCTGGAGTCGATCCCAAGAACTCACGAGGAGAGTGTTCGTGCCTGCATCAGCATCAGCAAACATCGGCGTCGTCGGACTCGCGGTCATGGGGTCGAACCTCGCCCGCAACCTCGCGAGCCGTGAGGGCAACACCGTCGCGGTGTTCAACCGCTCCCCCGAGCGCACGCGAACGCTGACGACCGAACACCCCGAGGCCGGATTCGTCGCCTCCGAGAGCTACGACGAGTTCGTCGCCTCGCTCGCCAAGCCCCGCACCGCGATCATCATGGTGCAGGCCGGCACGGGCACCGACGCCGTCATCTCCGAGCTCGTCGCCCGCTTCGAGCCGGGCGACATCATCGTCGACGGCGGCAACGCGAACTTCCACGACACGATCCGCCGTGAGGGCGAGATCGCTCCCACCGGCATCCACTTCGTCGGCACCGGCATCTCGGGCGGCGAAGAGGGCGCGCTGAACGGCCCCTCGATCATGCCCGGCGGCTCCGTCGAGTCCTACGAGACGCTCGGCCCGATCCTCGCGTCGATCGCTGCGGTCGCCGAGGGCGAGCCGTGCGTGACCCACGTCGGCACCGACGGCGCCGGCCACTTCGTCAAGATGGTGCACAACGGCATCGAGTACGCCGACATGCAGCTGATCGCAGAGGCCTACGACCTCATCCGCCAGGGCACGGGCAAGTCCCCCGCCGAGATCGCCGACATCTTCGCCGAGTGGAACACCGGCGAACTCGAGAGCTACCTCATCGAGATCACGGCCGAGGTGCTGCGCCAGACGGATGCCGCGACCGGCGAGCCGCTCGTCGACGTCATCCTCGACGAGGCGGGCGCCAAGGGCACCGGTGCATGGACCGTGCAGAACGCCCTCGACCTCGGCGTGCCGACGTCGGGCATCGCCGAGGCGGTCTTCGCCCGCAGCCTCTCGTCCAAGCGCGCACAGCGCGAAGCGGCATCCGACCTGCCCGGCCCGGCCGAGGCATGGACCGTCGCCGAAGGCGATGCCGACGCCTTCATCGAAGACGTGCGCCTCGCGCTCTACGCATCGAAGATCATCGCCTACTCGCAGGGCTTCGACGAGATCATCGCCGGCGCCGAGCAGTACGGCTGGGACGTCAGGAAGGGTGACATCGCGAAGATCTGGCGCGCCGGATGCATCATCCGCGCCCGCTTCCTGAACCGCATCGCCGACGCCTACGCCGACGACCCCGCGCTCGTCGCGCTCGTCGTGGCACCGTACTTCCGCGACGCCGTCGCGGGCGCGCAGGAGTCGTGGCGCCGAGTCGTCGCGATCGCGGCGCAGTCCGGCATCCCGACGCCCGCGTTCTCGTCGTCGCTCGCCTACTACGACGGCCTCCGCGCGCAGCGCCTGCCCGCGGCGCTCATCCAGGGCCAGCGCGACTTCTTCGGCGCGCACACCTACAAGCGCGTCGACAAGCCCGGCGTCTTCCACACGCTCTGGTCGGGCGACCGCTCGGAGATCGAGACGACGCCCTCCTCGCACTGAGGCGGCCGGTCATGCGCGACCCGAAATGGCGTGACGAGGGTGAGGAACCGGACTACCGGTTCACCCTCGCCAACGAACGCACCTTCCTCGCGTGGATCCGCACGGCGCTCGCGCTCCTCGCGGGCGGCGTGCTGCTGCACCAGTTCGCGACGGAGCTCGATCCCCGTCTCGTCGTCACGCTGCTGTCCACCGGCCTCGGCGTCGTCGCCGCGGTGCTCAGCGTCGTGTCGTACACGCGGTGGCGCGCCAACGAGATCGCGATCCGGAACGGCCGTCCGCTGCCGTTCAGCTGGGTGCTGCCCGCGCTCGCGGCCGTGTGCCTCCTGACGAGCGCCGTGCTCGTGGTGCTGCTCCTCGTGGCGTGATGAGCGACTGACATGGCCGCGTACAGCATTCCCGCGACGGGCGACCCGGGGCTCCAACCCGAGCGCACGGCGCTCGCGTGGAGTCGCACGGCGCTCGCGCTCGCGGTCAACGCGCTGCTCTCGATGCGCGCCGGGTTCGTGGCGGGCCAGCCGCTGCTCGTCGCCGTCGGGGTGGTGCTGTTCGCGGCATCCGGTGCGGCCGTCGCGATCGGCACGGTGCGCCGCCGCCAGCTCGCAGGGCATCGGCTCGTCATCACTCCCCCGCGCGGTGCGCTCGTGGGCGTCGCGGCCGCGACCCTGCTCGCGAGCGTCGGCGGCATCGCCTCGATCTTCGCAGGGGGCGCAGCGTGAGCGAACCGCACCCCGAACTGCAGGGCGCCGACGACGACGACCCGCGCGGCCCCGTCTTCGGTGAACGCCGGCGGCGCGCCATCCGCATCACGGTCCTCGTGGCTCTCTGCGCCATGCTGCTGCCCATCGTGCTCTCGGTCTTCGGCACCGCCCAGTCGGCCGCGCAGCGCTCGTGCGCGGTCTACGCGGCCCAGTTCGACACGGATGCCGCGGGCGCGCGCGTCTCGTTCGACCTCTTCGCCCGCGGCGGGCCGGGCTGGCAGTGCTTCTCGGTCGGCGAGAACGGCACCGAGACCCTCATCGCGGAGCTCGGGCTCCTGCCCGGGGCCCCTCGCCCGATCGACCCCGACGAGCGCGACGCCTGAGGCTCGCCCGCTGGCGCCGGCCCGCCGGCGCGAGGTATCTTGATGTCGAGATACTTCGGAGGGTCGCCCATGCTGCATCACGTCCAACTCACCTGTCCCCCGGGCCGCGAAGCCGAACTGCGCGACTTCTACGGCGGCGTGCTCGGATTCGCCGAACTCGAGAAGCCTCCGGTGCTCGCCGGTCGCGGCGGGTGCTGGTTCCGCCGCGACGACATCGAGCTGCACCTGGGCGTCGATCCCGACTTCCGCCCGGCGACGAAGGCGCATCCAGGGGTCCTCGTCAGCGACCTCGACGAGTGGGCGGGCCGGCTCCGCAGCGCCGGCTACCCAGTGCGGTTCGACGACGACTTCCCGGGCATGCGCCGCTTCTACAGCGAGGACTGCCACGGCAACCGGCTCGAGTTCCTCGAACCGGTCGCCTGAGGCCTGCGGCGGTCCGCCCGGCTCACTCCTCGGGCAGGAACACCCGCTTGTACTTGCGGCCGTCGGCGAGCTCGACCGTCTCGGCGCGCAGCAGGCCTCGCGTGACCCGCTGGTAGATCGCCTGCGGCGTCACGCCGAGCTTCGCGGCCGCCTCGGCGACCGAGAGCCCGGGCAGCTCGGTCGGCACGCTCGACGGGCGCTCGCGCTTGCGCTTGCGGCTGGCCTCGTTCCTCGCCGCGATCTCGTCGTCGTCGCCGGCCCAGCGATACTTCGCCGCCGAGGGGCTGAGGCCCGCGGCATCGGCGATCTCGTCCCAGCTGCGCCCGTCGGCCAGTGCGTCGCGTACCGAGGCGAGCGTCGCCGGGTCGGCTTCGAGCGCGGCGATGAGCGAGCGGATGCCCCGGAGCCGCTCGAGCGGCGAGGCATCCGTCTCGTCGTCGGAGCCGGTCGCGGCGTGGCCCGTGCCGTGCAGCGCGTCGAGGCCCACGAGCTCGGCGAGCGCGCGGGCGGTCTCGGCGGAGAGGAACGACACGGCGACCCGGCTCAGCCGTTCAGCAGGTCGTTGCGCACCTGGCGGCGCAGCACCTTGCCGATGAGGGACTTCGGAAGCTCGTCGGCCTGCACGACGCGCTTCGGGACCTTGTAGGGCGTGAGCCCGTCGCGCACGAAGTCGCGGAGCGCCGCCTCGTCGAGGGCGGCGCCGTCGCGCAGCACGACCACGGCGACGACCTGCTCGCCCGAGTGCTCGTCGGGCAGGCCCACGACCGCGGCCTCCTCGACGTCGGGGTGCGCGCGCAGCGCCTCTTCGACCTCGCTCGGTGCGACGTTGAAGCCGCCCGTGATGATGAGCTCCTTGATGCGATCGACGATGCGCACGAAGCCCTCGTCGTCGATCGCGACGATGTCACCGGTGCGGTACCAGTCGGCGCCGCCATCGGTCGCGGGCACGAAGACGGCCTCGGTCTCCTCGGGCTTGCGCCAGTACCCCGAGAAGACCTGCGGGCCGCGCACGATGAGTTCGCCCTCTGCGCCCGTCGCCACGTCGGCGTCGGGCGATTCGGGGTCGACGACGCGCACCTCGGTCGAGGGCAGCGGCAGGCCGACCGTGCCGGCCTTGCGGTTGGGTGCGACCGGGTTCGCCATGAGCACGGGCGAGCACTCCGAGAGACCGTAGCCCTCGACGAGGTACCCGCCGGTCTCGGCCTCCCATGGCTCGACGACGGCGGCGGAGAGCGGCATGGCGCCCGAGATCGCGATGCGGATGCCGTCGAGCGAGACGCCCGCGGCGACCGCGGCCTTGGTGAGCCGGTCGTAGATGGGCGGCACGGCGGGCAGGAAGGTCGGTGGATGCCGCTTCACGACCTTCAGCACGAGGTCGGGATCGAACTTCGGGAACAGCACGAGCCGGGCGCCCATGCTCATCGCGAAGGTGAGGCAGAGGGTGAGCCCGTAGGCGTGGAACATCGGCAGCACCGCGTAGACGACCGAGGTGCCGCGTTCGATCTCGGGCACCCACGCACGAGCCTGGGCCGCGTTCGCGCCGAGGTTGCCGTGCGTGAGCGTCGCGCCCTTCGGGCTGCCGGTCGTGCCGCTCGTGTACTGGATCACGGCGACGTCGGAGACCTCGGGGCCGATGATGTGCGCATCGATCGGCTCGGCACCGACGATCTTCTCCCACGGGGTCGTGCCGCGCACCGTCGTCGTGAGGGCCGCGCGCGACTCGCGGGCCTTCGCGATCGGCAGGCGAAGCATCGCTCGCATCGTGAAGGGCATGGCCCGGGTCACGTCGACCGAGATGATCGTCCGCACCGCGACATCCGGCGGGAACTCCTGGATGGTCTCGACGACGTTGTTCCAGGCGATGACGATGCGTGCGCCGTGGTCTTCGAACTGGTGGCGGAGCTCGCGCGGGGTGTAGAGCGGGTTGTGCTCGACCACGATCGCCCCGAGTCGCAGCACTGCGTAGAACGCGACGATGTGCTGCGGGCAGTTCGGCAGCACGAGCGCGACCGGGTCGCCCTTCTGCACGCCGAGGAGTCGCAGGCCCTCGGCCGCGCGCTCGATCTGCTCGCCGAGCTCGGCGTAGCTCGTCGTGCGACCGAAGAACTCGAGCGCGACGTTGTCGGGGTAGGTCTCGACCGACGTGCGGATGAGGTCGGCGAGCGAACCCGTCTCGGCGGGGAGGTCGGTCGGCACCCCCGCGGCGTAGCTCGAGAGCCAGGGGCGAGGTGTCGTGATCTCCATGGTCCGGCCTATGCCGCGCCGTCGAACATGCTCGTGACCGAGCCGTCTTCGAAGACCTCGTGGATGGCCCGGGCGAGGAGCGGTGCGATCGGCAGCACCGTGAGGCGGTCCCAGCGCTTCTCTTCGGGGATCGGCAGCGTGTCGGTGACGACGACGCGGTCGATGAACTCGGACTGCAGGATCTGCGTCGCCGGGTCGGAGAAGACGGCATGGGTCGCGGCGACGACGACGCCGATCGCGCCGTTCGCCTTCAGCGCCTCGGCCGCCTTGACGATCGTGCGGCCCGTGTCGATGAGGTCGTCGACGAGGAGGCAGACGCGGCCGTTCACGTCGCCGACGATCTCGTGCACCGAGACCTGGTTCGGCACGAGGGGGTCGCGACGCTTGTGGATGATCGCGAGCGGTGCGCCGAGCTTGTCGCTCCAGATGTCGGCGACGCGCACGCGGCCCATGTCGGGCGAGACGACGGCGAGCGTCGAGGGATCGAGGGAGTTCTTGAACTCCTCGAGCAGCACGGGCATCGCGAAGAGGTGGTCGACGGGGCCGTCGAAGAAGCCCTGGATCTGCGCGGCGTGCAGGTCGATCGACATGATGCGGTCGGCGCCGGCGGCCTTGAACAGGTCGGCGACGAGGCGCGCCGAGATCGGCTCGCGGCCACGGCCCTTCTTGTCTTGCCGTGCATACGGGTAGAACGGCGCCACGACGGTGATGCGCTTGGCCGACGCGCGCTTCAGCGCGTCGATCATGATGAGCTGCTCCATGAGCCACTCGTTGATGGGCGAGGTGTGCGACTGGATCACGAACGCGTCGGAGCCGCGAACGCTCTCGTCGTAGCGGGCGTAGATCTCGCCGTTGGCGAAGGTGCGCGCATCGGTCGGCACGAGGTCGGCGCCGAGCTCGGCTGCGATCTCATTGGCCAGCGACGGGTGCGCCCGCCCCGACACGAGTACGAGGCGTTTCGAACCGGTGGTCTCGATTCCCGACATGTCTCGGTGTGTCCTCTCCACCCGCCTCGGCCGGTGCGTCAGTCGGCAGCGGGGCCCGTCGTCTCGGCGGCGGCGGCTGCCTCGGCAGCCGCAGTACCGGCTCGATGCGTCTGGACCCATCCCTCGATATTGCGTTGCGGCGCCACGTTCACGGCGAGTGCTCCGGCGGGGACGTCCTTGCGGACGACCGTGCCGGCGCCCGTGTAGACGCCGTCCCCAATCCTAACGGGCGCGACGAAGACGCCGTGCGAGCCGGTGCGCACGTGCGAGCCGATCTCGGTGCGGTGCTTGTTCACACCGTCGTAGTTGGCGGTGATCGAACCGGCACCGACGTTCGAGTGCTCGCCGATCGTCGTGTCGCCGATGTAGCTGAGGTGCGGCACCTTGCTGCCCTCGCCGATGTTCGCGTTCTTCGTCTCGACGAACGCGCCGATCTTGCCGTCGGCGCCGAGCACCGTGCCGGGTCGCAGGAAGGAGAACGGCCCGACGGTGGCCCCGGCGGCGATGACCGCGAGGGTGGCGTCGGTGCGCTTCACCTCGGCGTTCTCGCCGATCTCGCAGTCGACGAGCGTCGTGTCGGGGCCGACGAGCGCGCCCGTGGCGATGAGCGTCGCGCCCTTGAGCTGCGTGCCCGGACGGATCGTGACGTCGGGCTCGATGCGCACGGCGAGGTCGATCCAGGTCGTCGCCGGGTCTTCGATCGTGACGCCGTTCAGCTGCCAGCCGCGCACGATGAGGGCGTTCAGGCGCGCCGCCGTCTCGGAGAGCTGCGCGCGGTCGTTGATGCCCGCGACGAGCCACGGCTCGGAGACGGGAACCGCCTCGACCTCGGATCCGGCGGCGCGCAGCAGGCCGATCACGTCGGTGAGGTACTTCTCGCCCTGGGCGTTGTCGGTCGTGAGGTTCGCGAGCTGGTCGCGCAGCGCCGCTGCACCGAACGCGTAGATGCCCGCGTTGATCTCGGCGATGGCGCGCTCGTCGGCGGTCGCGTCCTTCTGCTCGACGATGCGGTCGAAGAGGCCCGCCGCGTCGCGCACGACACGCCCGTAGCCGGAGGGGTCGTCGTAGACGGCCGAGAGCACGGATGCCTCGGCGGCATCCGCCCGGTGCTGCTCGAGGAAGGCGGCGAGCGTGTCGGCGTTCAGGAGCGGCACGTCGCCGTTCAGCACGAGCACCTCGCCGTCGAAGTCCGCCGGGAGCGCGGCGAGCGCCTGCTCGACGGCGCGGCCCGTGCCGGGGATCTCGTCTTGATCGACGATGATCGTGCCCGGCAGCTCGCGTTCGACGACCGTGGCGACGAGGTCGCGCTCGTGCCGCACCACCGCGACGATGTGCACGGCCTCGAGCGCCCGCGCGGTCGCGAGCACGTGCGCGACGATCGGGGCGCCGGCGAGCGGGTGGAGCAGCTTCGGCACCGCGGACTTCATGCGCGTGCCCTGGCCCGCGGCGAGGACGATGATGGCGAGGTTCTGGTCGGTCATTCGCGCGTATTCCTATCGGTGCGGTCTGTGGGATCGATCGGGCGGACGTTCCGGCTCCGCCACCAGGATTCGAACCTGGACCGAACAGCTCCAAAGGCTGCCGTGCTGCCGTTACACTATGGCGGATCGCGCGGGCGCTCGGCCGCGCGCGACAACCAGTCTGCCATGAGCGGGCGCTCGCCCATGAGCCCGCCGGCGCTCGAGGCATCCGGCGACTTCTGCCGCGGCACCCCGTGCGGTCACGCGATAATGACGGGATGACCGATGCTGACGAGGTCGACCGGATCGTCGACGACTGGGAACGCGAGCGCCCCGACCTCGATTTCTCGCCGCTGCAGGTGCTCTCGCGCGTCGCGCGGCTCTCGAAGCACCTCGACCGTGCGCGGCGTCAGGCGTTCGCCCGTTCGGAGCTCGAGTCGTCGGAGTTCGACGTGCTCTCGGCGCTGCGCCGCGCGGGCACGCCGTACCGCCTCTCCCCCAAGCAACTGCTGCAGCAGACGCTCGTCTCGAGCGGCACGATGACGAACCGCATCGACCGGCTCGTCGAGCGCGGACTGGTGAACCGGCAGACCGACCCGAACGACGGTCGCGGCATCCTCGTCGAGATGACCGCGGCCGGGCTCACGCGGGTCGATGCCGCCATCACGCGACTCGTCGACGCCGAGGCCGAGCTGCTCCGCAGCCTCCCGGCCGCCGAGCAGAAGCGGCTCGCCGGCCTGCTGCGCAAGCTCAGCCTCGGGTTCGACTGAGACCTGCTCGCCGTCGGTCGAGTCCGTGCCGATGCAGTCCCGAGGTCGCTCGGCAACCGTTTTGATAATGATTATCATTAACGATACGGTGGCGGCGTGAACCCACTCAAGAGACGATCCACCCTCCGATTCGCCGCCGTCGCGGCCCCCGTGCTCGCGCTGGCCCTCGCCGGCTGCTCGAGCTCGGCCGGCGCCGACGACGAGAGCGGCCCCGCCGCGTCGGACGACCACTCGACCGCGACGGAGGTGAGCGCGCCACGCGTCGTCGTGAGCTACGACGGCGGACTCCTCCTGCTCGAGGGCGACTCGCTCGAGCAGGTCGACGACGTGCCGCTCGGCGGTTTCCTGCGCCTGAATCCGGCCGGCGACGCGCGCCACGTCGTGGTGTCGACGGATGACGCGTTCCGCGTGCTCGACACCGGGGTGACGATCGAGCGGCACGGCGACCATGCGCACTACTACGCCGAGGTCCCCGAGCTCACGGACATCGAGTTCGCGGCCGAGCACCCCGGACACGTCACGACGCACGCCGGCACGACCGCGCTCTTCGCCGACGGCACCGGACGCGTCGAGCTCTTCGACCCCGCCGCGCTCGTCGGGGGCGAACCCGAGGCGACAACGTACGAGAGCCCCGACGCGCACCACGGCGTCGCGGTCGCACTCGAAGGCGGCGGCCTGCTGACGACGATCGGCACGAGCGACGTCCGAACGGGCGCGGTCGCGTTCGACTCCTCAGGCGCCGAGATCGCTCGTACAGAGGAGTGCCCCGGCGTGCACGGCGAGACCGTCGCCGCCGACGAGGTCGTCGTGATCGGGTGCGAGAACGGTGCGGTGCTGTACCGCGACGGCGTCTTCACGAAGGTCGCCTCGCCCGACATCTACGGCCGCATCGGCAACCAGGCCGGCTCCCCCGAGTCGACGATCGTGCTCGGCGACTACAAGGTCGACGCCGAGGCCGAGCTCGAGCGCCCGCAACGGGTGAGCCTCATCGACACCGACGCCGCGACACTTCGACTCGTCGACCTCGGCACGAGCTACACGTTCCGCTCGCTCGCCCGCGGACCGCACGGCGAGGCGCTGGTGCTCGGCACCGACGGGGCAATCCACGTCATCGACCCGGCGACGGGCACGGTGACGAAGCGCATCGAGGTGATCGCAGCGTGGACGGAGCCGATCGACTGGCAGCAGGCGCGTCCGTCGCTCGAGACGCACGGACACCGCGCCTACGTCACCGACCCCGCGACGTCGACGGTGCACGTCGTCGACCTCGAGTCCGGGGAGATCACGGCGAGCACCGAGCTGCCGCACGTGCCGAACGAGTTGTCGACCGTCGGCGAATGAGCCCGGCTGCGTGAGCGCAGCGGATGCCGCCGAGCGATGGCAGTCGGCGGCATCC
>NZ_JBHURI010000055.1:0-28825 GCF_042673425.1 Agromyces sp. NPDC056965
CCGCGCCCCCGGCGGAAATCCCGGCGGCGCGGTGATCGCAGTCGAGGTCAGCCGGTGACGGATGCCGCGGCAGTCGTCACTGCGATCGACACCTCGGGATGCAGCCGCCGGGTGTGATCGACCTCGCGCACCGGGCCCGTGAGGCGCACGATGTGCGCGAACGGCATCTCGGCGCTCGACCGGCCGGCGCTCAGCACGAGGTCGCCGGGTTCGACGATGCGCCGCCCGTCGCGCCCCGTGAACGAGGCGAGGTCGGCGGGCACCGTGAACGACACCGCTGCGGATGCCTCGGGCTCGAGCTCCACGCGGGCGAAACCGATGAGCCGCTGAACGGGGCGCACGACCGACGCGACCGGATCGTGCAGGTAGAGCTGCACGATCTCGGTGCCCGCGCGATCGCCCGCGTTCCGGACGCGGAGGCGCACGGTCACCGCACCGTCGGTGCCCGTCTCTGCGACATCGGCGTCGAACGCATCCCAGACGAACGGCGAATAGCCGAGGCCGTGACCGAATGCGTACGCCGGTGTCGGATCGACGTTCGAGACGTCGTTCGCGCGGGCCAACGGGGGCGCGAGGTAGGTGGTGGGCTGGGAGCCCGCCGTCGCCGGGATGCTCACGGGCAGTCGGCCGCTCGGATTGATCCGCCCGCTCAGCACGCCGGCGAGGGCGGGGGCGCCCTCCTCGCCAGCGAAGAAGGCCTGCACGATGCTGGCGGCCTCGCGGCTCGCGCGCCCGAGGGCGTAGGGCCGCCCCGCGAGGAGCGCCAGCACGGCCGGGGTCCCGGTGTCGAGCACCGCGTCGACGAGCTGCTGCTGTGCGCCCGGCAGCTCGAGCGATTCGGCATCGCAGCCCTCGCCGCTCGTGCCGCGGCCGAAGAGCCCCGCACGATCGCCGAGTGCGAGGATCACGACGTCGGCGGACGCCGCGAGCGCCGCGGCATCCGCGATCTCGTCGGTCTCGCCACCGTCGACGCTCGTGCCGTTCGCCCAGCGGATCTCGCTCGCGGGGAACTCGTCGCGCAGCGCCTCGAGCAGGGTCGGAACCCGGATGCCGAGCGCGACCCCCGGATGCTGCGACACCACGTGGGCGGGGAAGGAGTAGCAGCCGAGCATCGCATACGGGTCGTCGAGGTTCGGCCCGACGACGGCGATGACGCCCGGCGCCGCGAGCGGCAGCGTGCCGTCGTTGCGCACGAGCACGATGGCGCGCTCGGCGAGTTCCCGGGCCAGGGCGCGGTTGCCGGCCGGATCGAGGTCGACCGTGCCGCGCAGCCGGTCGAGGCCGTCGACGTCGGCCCCTGCGAGCGCCGGGGGCAGTGCCGACCAGTCGGCGTCGAGGAGGCCGAGCTGGCCCTTCTGGCGGAGCACTCGGCGCAGTGCCGTGTCGACGAGCGACGGCTCGACGACTCCCTGCTCGACCGCCCGTCGCAACGGCTCGCCGAACGTCTTCACCGTCGGCAGTTCGACGTCGATGCCCGCGGTGAGCGCCGCGCCCGCGGCCTCGGCCCATGTCGCCGCGGTGCCGTGCAGCAGCTTCAGGAACGCGATCGCGAAGTAGTCGGCGACGACGGTGCCGTCGAACCCCCACGTGTCGCGGAGCAGCCCGGTGAGCAACGAGCGGTCGGCGGCCGACGGCACGCCGTCGAGGTCGGTGTACGAGTTCATCACGCTGCGGGCTCCGCCCTCGCGGATCGCCATCTCGAACGGCGGCAGCAGCACGTCGGCCAGCTCGCGACTGCCGACCGAGACGGGTGCGAGGTTCCGACCTGCTCGGGAGGCGGAGTAGCCGACGAAGTGCTTGAGCGTCGCGACGACGCCCGAGGACTCGAGGCCGCGCACGTAGGCGCTGCCGACCGTTGCGACGAGGTAGGGATCCTCGCCGATCGTCTCCTCGACCCGGCCCCACCGCGCGTCGCGCACGACGTCGAGCACGGGCGCGAGTCCTTGGTGCACGCCGACCGATCGCATGTCGTCGCCGATGCGGCGAGCCATCCGCTCGACGAGCGCTGGGTCGAAGGTCGCGCCCCACGACAGCGGGACCGGGTAGGCGGTGGCCCCCCATGCGGCGAAGCCCGCGAGGCACTCCTCGTGCGCGACGGCCGGGATGCCGAAGCGGTTCGCGGCCACGATGCGCTGCTGGGTGCGGGCGAGCGAGAGCGCGCCGAGCGCCGCGTCGACCGGAGCGGTGCCGAACTGCCGGGTGAGCTGGCCGAGCCCCGACGGCAGCAGTTCGTCGAGGTCGACGGCGTCGTCGAGGTCGTGCTGGTGCGGGGCGACGTCGCCGCCGTCATCGGATGCCCCGACCCAGACGCCGTAGAGCTGTGCGAGCTTCTCCTCGAGCGTCATCGCGGCGACGAGCGCGTCGACGCGCTCCTCGATGGCGAGCGAGGCGTCGTGCCACGGGGCATCCGTCATTCGATCCTCCACGTTCGTCATCCCTTCACCGCCCCGGTGAGGCCGCCGACGATGCGCTTCTCGGCGAACAGGAAGAACACGAGTGCCGGGATCATCGACAACGACGTGTAGGCGAGCACCGCGCCGGTGTCCTGCGAGTACTGCGTCGAGAACTGGGTCACGCCGAGCGGCAGCGGCCAGAGCTCCTGCGGGAGCGTTCCCGTGCTGATGACGAGCAGGGGGAGCAGGTAGCCGTTCCAGCTGCCGACGAAGGCGAGCACGCCGACCGTGACGAGCCCCGGCATCGACAGGGGGAGCAGGATGCGCCAGAAGAAGCCGACACGGGTCGTGCCGTCGATGGCCGCGGCCTCCTCGAGTTCATCGGGGATGGCTCGGAGGAACGGCACGAGGATGATGATCGTCGTCGGCAGGGCGAAGGCGATGGACGGGATGATGACCCCCAGGAACGTGCCGTGGAGTCCGAGTGTTCGCAGCAGCAGCGTCAGTGGCAGGGCCGCGACGGTGAGGGGGAACATCAGCCCGGCGGCGAACAGCAAGTACAGCCCCTCGCGCCCGCGGAAGGTGTAGCGCGCGATCACGAACGCGGCCATGACGCCGACGATGACGACGCCCGCCGTCGTGCCGACGGCGAGGATCATGCTCGAGGCGACATTGCCCCAGAACCGGGGGGAGCCGAGCACGGCGCTCCAGTTGTCGAGGGTCCAGGGTGAGGGCAGCCCCACCGGATTCGCGTTGAGATCGGCCGTCGTCCGGAAGCCGCCGACGAACACGTAGAGCACCGGCCCGATCGCGATCGCGGCGATGACGAGTGCGAGGAGCACGATGAACGGTTGGCCCCAGTCGAAGCGGTGACGGGTGACGGGATCGTGCTCGCTGGTGCGGGTCCCGCCCAGGGCGGGGGAAGCGACTGACATGATCAGCGCACTCCTCTCGTGATGGAGCCGGCGAGGTCACGGCGGAGGGCGAAGCGCTGGTAGACGAGTGCGATGACCAGGGAGATGAGGAACAGGATGACGGCGACGGCGCTGCCGAAGCCGGGCTGGCCGCCGAACTGGCCCTTCTCGACCATGTAGGTGGCCATCGTCGAGGTCGCGTTGAGGGGGCCGCCGCGCGTGGTGACCCAGACCATGTCGAAGAGCTGCAGCGCCCCGATGATCGAGAGGAAGGCCCAGATCCGGATCGTCGGACCGAGCAGGGGGATCGTGATGTGCCGCTGGACCTGCCACCAGCTGGCGCCGTCGATCGCCGCGGCCTCGGCGAGTTCCTCGGGCACGCCCTGCAACCCGGCGAGCATCAGGAGGATCGCGAAGCCGACGTACTTCCAGGTGAGGATGGCGAACATCGTCCAGAGGGCGATGTTCGGATCGGCGAGCCAGTTCTGCGTGAACGCGCCGAGGCCCAGGGCCTCGAGCAGGGCGTTCACGCCGCCCTGCGGCTGCAGCAGCAGCTTCCAGGAGAGGCCGGCGATCACCTCGGCGAGCACGTACGGCACGAAGATGAGGAGGCGGAGCACGCCGCGGCCCCGCAGCCTGCGGTTGAGCAGCAGCGCGATGCCGATCGCGAGCGGACCCTGGATGAGCAGCGACAGCGACAGGATCAGGAAGTTGTTGCCGACCGACCTGATGAACGCGGGGTCTTCGAGGGCTCGCACGTAGTTGGCGAACCCGACGAACCGCTCGGGGTCGGCGAGGTCGTCCCATTGGAACGCCTGCGGCAGGTTGTAGAAGCTGTAGACGCCCGCGAGGAGGACGGGCAGGATCACGAAGCCGAGGAACAGGAGCAGGGCCGGACCGACGAACAGGACGATCTCGGCCCGCTTGCGCGCCCTGCCGGCCCCGGGGCGGGGATGACGGGCGGGGGCCGGGCCCGCGGAGACCGCGGACCCGACCGATTCGATGACGCTGGTCATGGTCAGAGCGTCGCCGCCGCGTCCTGCATCTTCTTGACGATGTCCGCAGGCGTGCCCGCGCCGCCGAAGAGGTTCACGATGCCCTCGTTCATGGCGTTGCCGACGGTGGTGCCGTAGGCGGTGTCGAGCCAGATCTGGACGAAGGAGGAGTCGGCGAGTCCTTCGGCGACGGTCTTCAGGTTCGGGTCCTCGAGCGACGCCACGGCGGCCGATACGGTCGGAATGCCCGAGCCGCTCGCCGCGAAGCGGGCCTGGACGTCTTCGCTCATGATGTAGGCGAGCAGCTCTGCGCACTCCGGTGGCGCCTCGGCCGAGCACGCGAAGCCGTCGCCGCCGCCGAGCGACGCGGTCGGGTCGCCTGCCGCGCCTTCGATGCCGGGGAAGGGGAACCATCCGAGGAACGCGGGTACCTCGCCATCGGCGGTGAGACCGCCGATCTGGCCGGAGTTCCAGTGGCCCATGAGTTCCATCGCCGCCTGCCCGTTCGCCATGAGGCCGGCGGAACTGCCGGCGCCGGTCTGGGCGGGGGTGCCGAGGAAGCCCTCCTGGAACGGTTCGACACCGAGGAACTCCTCGAGCTGCTCGCCCGCTTCGACCCAGCAGTCGTCGGTGAAGTCGAGATCGGACTCGGCCGCCTGCAGCACCTCGGGGGAGCAGGAGTGCAGCGCGAACTGGTACCACCAGTGCGCGGCCGGCCACTTGTCGCCCGCGCCGACGGCGATCGGGGTGATGCCGGCCTCGCGCAATGCGCCCACTGCATCGACGAGTTCATCGAGGGTCGTCGGGGTCTCGTCGATGCCGGCCTGCTCGAAGAGCTCGGTGTTGTACCAGAAGCCCTCGATGCCGAACGTGAACGGGATGCCGTAGGTGGTGCCGTCGACCTGCCAGGGGTTCACGGTGGCGCCGACGCTCGAGACGGTGTCGGGGATGGCCTCGTCGAGCGGCATGAGGTAGTCGTTGGCGACCTGGCCGCGCAGTTCGCCGCCGGGCCAGACCTGGAACAGGTCGGGCGGGTCGCCGGCCGCGAGGGCGTTCGGGATCAGCGTGCGCTGGAGTTCCTCGTTCTGGTATCCGGTCTGCTCGACCGTCACCCCGGGATGCGCCTCCTCGAACTCTGCGGCCACCTCCTCCCAGACGGCGGGCATCGGTCCGGACGTTGCGTTGTGCCACCAGGTGAGGGTGACGTCGCCGTCTCCTCCGCCGTCGTCATCGCCTCCCGCCGAACAGGCGGTGAGCGAGGCGACCGCGATTCCCGCGGCGGCGGCGAGGGCGACGAGCCGGATGGTGCTGCGTCTGTTCATCATTGAACCTCTCGAAAGTTTCGACGTCCGTGTCGAAAGTGATCTGGACGCCTCGAATATACGCGGGCGATCAATATGCTGTCAACCACAACAAATACGGCGTGCCGAGCCGTCCGGATTTCGCGACGCACCTAGAGTTGTCGCGTGACAGAACGAGACGGCACCCTCGACGGCGTCCACCGGCGAAACCTCTCGAAAGTGCTCGGGCTCGTGCACCTCGAAGGTCCGCTGTCGCGCGCGCGACTGACCGCATTGACCGCGCTCAACCGCTCCACCGTGGCATCGCTCGCCGCCGAGCTGGTCGACCTCGGTCTCGTGGTCGAACGCGCACCCGACCCGACCAACCGGGTCGGTCGGCCCTCTCCGGTGATCGCCGCCGATCCACGTGTGCTCGCCCTCGCCGTCAACCCCGAGGTCGACGCGGTGACCGTCGCCGCGGTCGGACTCGACGGCTCCGTGCCGATGCGTCTCCGGCTCGACGTCGATCACCTGGTCACGCCCGAGGAGGTCGCGGCGATCGTGGCCGACACGCTCGCACTCTGGCGGGAGACCGCGCTGCGCACCTCGCGCATCGTCGCCGTCGGCCTCGCGGTGCCGGGCCTCGTACGGGCGTCCGACGGCATGGTGCGGCTGGCGCCGCATCTCGGCTGGGAGGACGCTCCGATCCGCGCCCTCGTCGAGGAGGCGACCGGCCTGCCCGCCACGGCCGGAAACGACGCGAGTCTCGGCGCGACCGCCGAGCACCTCTTCGGTGCCGGTCGCGGCGTCGACGACCTCGTCTACCTGAACGGCGGCGCGAGCGGCATCGGCGGCGGCATCGTGCTCGACGGCCGCCTTGTGGGCGGAGCCGGCGGCTATGCGGGCGAGTTCGGCCAGAACCGCCCCGGCATCGCCGACGCTGCCGATCGACGCGCCGAGGGCGGAGTGCTCGAGGATGAGGTGAGCCGGGGGCGGTTGCTCGAGGTGGCGGGCCTCGCGGGCGGCGACGAACCGACGCTCGCGGCGGCGCTCGCCGGATCGACCGGGCCCGAAGCCGCGGGAGAGCTCGCTCGACAGCGGCGCATCCTCGCAACGGCGCTCGCGAACGCGGTCAACGCGCTGAACCCCTCGCTCGTGGTGCTCGGCGGCTTCCTCGCGACCGTCGCCGAGGACGACCCGGGCGCCCTCGAGGCCGAGGTCGCACAGCAGGCGATGCCCGCGGCGACCGAGCGGCTCGCGATCCGGGTCGCCGCGCTCGGCGAGGATCGCCTCATGATCGGTGCGGCGGAAGCCGCCTTCTCCGCCCTGCTGGCGGATCCGCTCGCGCACGGCTGACCTGTCCGAACGCAGGGCGCCACGGGCGATCCACTGTTGTGCGCTCGTGCTCGCCTCGCATAGACTTGTGCGCTGTCGAATCGATTCGAGCCGCGCCACGGCCGAATCGCACCCACGGCGGCGTCCCACGGGACGCCGCTTCCCCGTCTCCCGGCGTCCGAGGGCGTGCGCCGCCGCATCCGAGCACGCCTGGAACACGCCAATGTCCTCCACGTCATCCATCCCCGTCATCCGCCCCGACGACTACGACCGGCCGTCGCACCCGGGCGACCGCCTGACCAGCCGGCAGCGACTCGTCTACGTGCTCGTGCTCGGTGCGCTCACGGCGCTCGGCCCCTTCACGGTCGACCTCTACCTGCCCGCCTTCCCGGTGCTGCAGGACGAGCTCGGCGTCTCCGCCTCGGCCGTGCAACTGACGCTCACGGGAACGATGATCGGGTTCGGGCTCGGCCAGCTCATCGTGGGCCCGTGGAGCGACAAGGTGGGTCGCCGACTGCCGCTCATCCTCGCGACGGCCCTGCACATCGCGGCATCCCTCGCCGCTGCGTTCGCCCCCGACATCGTCTGGCTCTCGGTCTTCCGACTGCTGCAGGGCTTCGGTGCAGCTGCCGGCGGCGTGGTCGCCATGGCGATGGTGCGCGACCTCTTCGGCGGCAAGCCGCTCGTGCGCATGCTCTCGCGCCTCGCGCTCGTGAACGGGCTCGCGCCGGTGCTCGCGCCGGTCATCGGCTCGCAACTGCTCCAGGTCATGGACTGGCGCGGCATCTTCGTCGTGCTCGCCGTCTACGGCGCCGTCGTCGTCGTGGCGGTCGCGTTCTTCATCGTCGAGACCCTGCCGGCCTCGCGACGCAACGTCTCGGGTCACTCCACGCTGCGCGACCGCTACGCCGCGCTCTTCCGCGACCGCGTCTACCTCGGCGCCGCGATCATCGGCGGTATGACCTTCACGGGCCTGTTCGGATACCTCTCGACCTCGTCGTTCCTCTTCCAGGATCTCTACGCCTTCAACGCGCAGGAGTACGGCTTGCTCTTCGCCGTGAACTCCGTCGGCGTGATCATCGGCGTGCAGGTGAGCTCCCGTCTCATGCGCGGCTCGGTGCAGCCGCAGTGGATCCTCGCCGGCACGACGGTCGCGCACCTCGCGATGGCCGCGACGATCATGGTGCTCGACGCTTCGGGCGGCGGCTTCTGGGGCACGGCCATCCCGCTCTGGTTCTACATCCTCGCCTGCGGATTCGCCTTCCCCGCCGTGCAGGTGCTCGCGCTCGCCCATCACGGCGCGGAGGCCGGCACGGCGGCGTCGCTGCTCGGCGCGCTGAACTTCGGCCTCGCCGGCGTCATCTCGCCGCTCATCGGCCTCATGGGCGTCGGCAGCGCGGTGCCCATGGCGTTCGTGATGCTGCTCGCGGGCGCCGTGGCGATCGCGGCCCTGTGGCTGCTCGTGCGCCCGAGGACCGTGCCGCCGCTGAGCGACTGACGGCGAAGGGCCTCCGAGCCGAATCGGGCGTCGACGTCACGCGGATGCCGCAGGCCCGACGGTAGCGTGAGGGCATGAGCCTCGAACCCGCGGAGCGCCCTGCAACTCGGACGCGCGTCTCCCGTCGCGTGCCGATCATCGCCGGCGCGGTGTCGCTCGTGCTGGCGGTGCTGCTCGGCATGCTCGTCACGGCGGGCGGCGGCGAGAACCGCTTCGCCGTCGACGAGGCGTGGGCCGAACTCATGGTGAGTCTGCGCACCCCCTTCGGCGAGTGGTTCGCCTACGCCATGAACACGCTCGGCGGCGGATTCATCGGAGTGTTCGTGGTGCCGATCGGAGCGGCGATCGTACTGCTCGTCGTGCGGAGGCCGTGGGGCGCGCTGTACTTCATCGTGGCGTCGGCGGCGAGCGCCGGAGTCGTGCAGGTGCTGAAGCACCTGTTCGGCCGGGTGCGACCCGAGGACATGATCGTCGTCTCCGACTTCGGATCGTTCCCCTCGGGCCACGTCGCGAACGCGGCGACGATCGCGGTGGTCGTCGGCGTGCTCGTGCCGCGGTCGTGGGTGTGGGTGCTCGGGGCGGTCTACACGGTGCTCATGGCGTTCAGCCGCACGTATCTCGGAGCCCACTGGCTGACCGACACGCTCGGCGGGGCGCTCGCCGGTGCCGGCGTGGCGCTGCTGCTCTGGGCGGCCCTGGCCCTCCCGCTCGAGCGTGAACGCGTCGCGTGGCGCCCGGCCCTGACGCGAGACGGCCCTCGTCGTCGGAACGACGCGGCGTAGCCCGGCGACCGGCGTCGATCGACGAGCGGCTCGCGCGTCGGGCGCTCAGGCCGGGTGGTCGCCGCCCGCGAGCTGGTCGAGGGTGTGCTCGAGCACCTCGCCGAGGAGCCCGAGACCGTCGCGGACCCCGCCGGCCGAGCCCGGGAGGTTCACGACGAGCGTCGACCCCGCCACCCCCGCGAGGCCGCGTGAGAGCAGCGCCGTCGGCGTCGTCGCCGCTCCGCGACGACGCAGCTCCTCCATGAAGCCCGGCAGTTCGCGATCGAGCAGCGCCGCGGTCGCCTCTGGGGTGCCGTCGCTCGGGGAGACGCCGGTACCGCCGGTCGTGATGATCATCGACGGGTGACCGGCCAGTGCCCGTCGCAGGGCGTCGGCGACGGGCAGGCCGTCGGCGACGACCTCGGGTCCGACGACGTCGAAGTCGCGCTCGGCCAGCCAGGCGACGATCGCCGGGCCGGTGCGGTCGGCGGCGACGCCGGCCGCGGCACGGGTCGACGCGACGATGACGACGGCGGCACGCGGCATCCGCCCGGCCGGGGTCGTGCGCGGAGTCATTCGCGCGACCAGTCGCCGCTCTTGCCGCCCGCCTTCGCGAGCACCATCACGTCGGTGACGACCGCGCGGTTGTCGACGGCCTTGATCATGTCGTAGAGCGTCAGCGCCGAGACGGTCGCGGCCGTCAGCGCCTCCATCTCGACGCCCGTCACGCCCTTCGTGGTCACGGTGGCGACGATGCGCACGCGGTCGCCGTCGGGCGTGATGTCGACGTCGAGCTTCGTGAGCGGCAGCGGGTGGCAGAGGGGGATGAGTGTGGAGGTCTGCTTGGCGGCCATGATGCCGGCGATGCGCGCGGTGCCGATCGCCTCGCCCTTCGGCAGGCTGCCGTCGGCGATGGCGTCGACCACGTCGATCCGGGTGACGAGCACGGCCTGCGCGCTCGCAGTGCGCCGGGTCACGGCCTTGTCGGTGACGTCGACCATGTGCGCGGAGCCGTCTCCGCGCAGATGGGTCAGGCGTGGTTCAGTCATCGATCCTCCAGATGTCGACGTGGGCGCCGGCCGGCAGCTCGCCGACACCCACGGGCAGGTGCACGAGCACGGTGGCGTTCGCGTAGGCGTGCAGCAGGTGGGAGCTCGGCGCCCCGACCTCGACGTCGCCGTCGCCGTCGAGCACGCCCCGGCGCACCTGGTGCTTGTCGAGCGGTGAGCTCACCTCGTGCGCGAGCCGCAGCCGTGCACGCGGCCGGTCGGGCGTGAGGCCGGCGAGCGCCCGGAGCACCGGTCGCAGGAACAGCTCGAATGAGACGAGGGCGCTCACGGGATTGCCGGGGAACGCGACGACGGGGATCTCGACGGTCCCGCCGTCACCCGTCTCGATCGCCGCGGTGCCGAGCCCCTGCGGTCCGCCCGGCTGGATCGCCACCTTCACGAACGCGACGCCGAGCGGGGCGAGGGCCTCGCGCACGACCTCGAACGCGCCTTCGCTCACGCCGCCCGTCGTCACCACGAGATCGACGAGACCGGCGGATGCCGCGATGGCGGAGACGAGCGCCGAGGTGTCGTCGGGTGCGACGGCCTCGCGCACGCGCGCGCCGCTCTCGCGGAGCGCGGACGCGAGCATCGTCGTGTTGGCGTCGTGGATCTGACCCGATTCGAGCCGTTCGCCCGGTGCGCGGAGCTCGTGCCCCGTCGAGACCAGCAGCACCGAGACCGGCCGGCGAACGGCGACGGTCGTCACCCCGGCCGCGGCCAGCGCGCCGAGCTGGGCCGGACCCAGGCGGATGCCGGCGGGCAGGAGTCGCTCGCCGCGGGCCACGTCGGTGCCGATGCCGCGGACGAACGCGCCGGGCCGGGGCGCTCGGTCGAAGGAGACGAAGGTGCCGGCCGCTGCGTCTCGCCGGTCGGCGCCGAGATCGGGGAAGCGGGGCGGGTCGGCGGCCTCGATCGGCACGACGGCATCTGCACCGAGGGGGATCGGCGCCCCGGTCATGACGGGTGAGGCCGTGCCCGGAGCGTGTCGCCCCAGCGGGTCTCCGGCGGCGCTCGTGGGGCCCACCGGCAGCGAGACCGGTGCACCGGGGTGCGCGCCCGCGAGGTCGGCCGAGCGCACCGCGTACCCGTCCATCTGCGAGTTCGCGAAGGCGGGCAGGTCCATGGGGGAGTCGACGGCGAGCCCGAGCACTCGCCCGAGTGCCGACGAGCCGGGATCGGCGCGGCCGTCGAGCACCGCCACGTGCTCGAGCCCGGCGGGCTCGTCGAGCGCGGCCCGGATCGGGGCGAGGAGTTCACGCACCGCGTGCTGGTGTTCGGCGAAGGTCCGCATCATGCGCCTCGGAGTCAGCCGCCGGCGAACGGCGGCAGGATGTCCACCTGCGCGGCGACCGGGTGATCGGAGTCACGACGCACGGTGCCGTCGACGAGGAAGGATCCGGAGGCGAGCACCTTGGCCATCGATGAACCGTGGCGTTCGACGAGCAGCGCGCCGAGCGAGCCGAGCGTCGCGGGGTCGCCGATCTCGAGCCGCTCCTCGTCGAGACCGGCCGCTTCGGCGGCGGCCGCGAAGTACCGCACGGTCACGATCGTCATGCTCACGATGCTACCGGCAGCGGTGCCGCCGAGGTCGGGAATCGGCCGCCTCGTCGGGCTGCGTGAGTGCCCGGAGCCCCGGCCGCGGCGGGCTCCGCTGCGTACAATGGCGGTCATGCATCCGCTCGTCGAGCCCGGCCCGCCGCTGACGGCCGAGCGCATCGCACGATTCAGCCGGCAGCTCATGCTGCCGGGCTTCGGCGAGACCGCCCAGCGCCGCCTCGCCGCGGCCCGCGTGCTCGTCGTGGGGGCCGGCGGGCTCGGCAGCGTCGTGGTGCCCTCGCTCGCGGGCGCCGGTGTCGGCACGATCGGCATCGCCGACGACGACGTCGTCGAACTCTCGAACCTGCACCGGCAGACGAGCCACGGCGTCGCCGATCTCGGCAGGCCGAAGGTCGACTCGCTCGCCGAGACGGTCGCCGCGATCGACCCCGACTGCCGAGTGGTGCGCCACCGCACGCGCCTCGCCGCCGCGAACCTGCCCGAGGTGCTCGACGGTTACGACCTCGTCGTCGACGGCAGCGACAACTTCCCGACGCGCTACCTCGTGAACGATGCCGCCTCGCTCGCTCGCGTGCCGCTCGTCTGGGGCGCGATCCTGCGCTTCCACGGTCAGGTCGGCACCGCGTGGCACGCGCACGGCCCCGGATACCGCGACCTGTTCCCCGTGCCGCCCTCGCCAGACGAGGTGCTCTCGTGCGAGGCGGGCGGCGTGCTGCCGAGTCTCTGCACGACGGTCGGCGGGCTCATGGCCACCGAGGTCGTGAAGCTCATCACCGGCGTCGGCGAGCCGCTCATCGGCCGGGTGACGACGATCGACGCCCTCTCGGGGCGGTCGCGCGAGATCGCCTACACGGCGATCGCCGACGCGCCCGAGATCACGACGCTCGTCGACTACGAGGAGTTCTGCGGGCTGCGGCCCGCGGGGCGGGCGACGGATGCCGCGTTCGACGCCGCTTCGGCCGTGACCGCCGTGACGGCGGCGGGCCTGCTCGAACGCCTCCGCGAGGGCGGCGCGCTCACCCTGCTCGACGTGCGCGAGCCCGCGGAGGCCGCGCTCGGGCGCATCCGCGACAGCGTGCTCGTGCCGCTCGCCGAGCTCGCCGGTGGCGCGGGGCCGACTCCCGGATCAGGGCCGGTTATCGTCTACTGCGAGCACGACCTGCGCTCGCGACGTGCCGCCCGACTGCTCCGCGAACGCGGCCTGACCGAGGTCGAGTACCTGGCCGGCGGCATCACGAGCTTCGCCGCGGTGGCCGGCGATCTCGTGCAGCGATGAGCCGCGGCATCCGTCACCCGTCACCGTCACCCGTGAACCTGAGCATCGAGGAGCCGACGCGCATGAACGAACCACTCGCCGTCGTCACGCTCGAGCCGATCGACGAACGCGCGGTGCGCTCCGCCGTCGAGGCCGACGCGAGCGGAGCCGTCGTCGTGTTCCTCGGCATCGTGCGCGACCACGACGGCGGTCGCGGCGTGCTCGCGCTCGACTACCGCGCACACCCCGAGGCCGAGCGGTTCCTGGCCGAGTGCGTGAACGAGATCGCGGTCGAGACCGGCATCGCGGTGGCGGCGGCGCACCGCGTGGGAGAGCTGCGCATCGGCGACGTGGCACTGTGCGCCGCGGCATCCGCTGCGCACCGCGCCGAGGCGTTCGACGCGTGCGAACGCCTCGTCGAGCTCGTCAAGCGGCGGGTGCCGATCTGGAAGCGGCAGCACTTCGTCGACGGCGTCTCGGAGTGGGTCGGGCTCTGAACCCGGCGGGCCGTCACCCGCCGATGTACGACATCTCGATCTTCGGACGCGCCCCGCGCAGTTCGGGCGTGAGGCCCGCACGCACCTCGGAGTAGCGGTCGTCGCGTCGGCCCCAGATGGCGCTCATCGCGGCAGCGAGCTCGTCGTCGTCGATGCCGCCCCGCAGCAGCGCCCGCAGGTCGTGGCCCTCCGAGGCGAAGAGACAGGTGAAGAGACGGCCGTCGGTCGAGATGCGGGCGCGATTGCAGGTGCCGCAGAACGTCTGCGTGACGCTCGAGATCACGCCGATCTCGCCGCCGCCGTCACGGTAGCGCCAGCGCGTCGCCGTCTCTCCGGGCACGAGTTCGCCCACCGGCTCGAGCGGCAGCTCGCGGTGGATCTGCTCGACGATCTCGGCCGAGGGCACGACCTCGTCGAGGCTCCAGCCGTTCGAGGTGCCGACGTCCATGTACTCGATGAACCGCAGGCTGAACGGCGTGCCGTGGAAGTGCCGGGCCATCGGCAGCACCTCGTGGTCGTTCATGCCGCGCTTCACGACCATGTTGACCTTGATCGGACCGAGCCCGGCCTCTCGGGCGGCCTCCATGCCGTCGAGCACCTTCGCGATGGGGAAGCCGACGTCGTTCATCGCCCGGAACACCTCGTCGTCGAGGGAATCGAGCGAGACGGTGACCCGGGTGAGGCCGGCGGCCTTCAGCGCCGCGGCCTTCACGGAGAGCGCCGCGCCGTTCGTGGTGAGGGCGATCTCGAGCGGGCGGCCGTCGGGCGTGCGGAGTTCGGCGAGACGCGCGATGAGGTCTTCGATGCCGCGTCGGAGCAGCGGTTCACCGCCCGTGAGCCGGAGCTTCTCGACGCCGTGCGCCGCGGCGATGCGCGCGAGTCGGGTGATCTCGTCGAAGTCGAGCATCTCGTCGCGCTCGAGGAAGGCGTAGTCGCGGCCGAACACGGTCTTGGGCATGCAGTAGACGCAGCGGAAGTTGCAGCGATCGGTGACCGAGATGCGGAGGTCGCGGAGCGCGCGGCCTCGGCGATCGGCGAGCCGGCCCGTCGCGGGCAGGCGTCGCGCACCGATGCCCGCGCCGCCATTGGAACGGGGCGGATCGACCGATGATCTCGACGTCACGGGAGCACCCCCTGTTCGTGGCGTCTACCGTAGCACCGCGGCGGGCAGCGCCCGCACCGAGACCTCCGTCGCCGGAATCGTGAACACGAGCCTCGCGCCGGTGCTCAGGTCGAGCGAGACCGCGGCGGCCGAGGGCACGTCGACGAAGAGCCGGGGGTGTTCCGCGATGCCGATGCGCACACCGCCGGGAACCGGCTGCAGCACGGCCACGGTGCCGGTCCAGCTGTTGACGGATGCCGCGGCCCCGCCGGACACGGTCGGCGCGACGTGCACCGCACCGGGGCTGAACACCGCCGCGACCCGAGTGCCCGAGGCCGGCGGCGCGCCCGCCGCGCGGAGCACTGGGCCGGCGCCGGTGCTCGTCGCGCTCCCCATACTGCCCGCGACGCCCGTGCCCGCCGTGCCAGTGCCCGTCGGGCTCGCGACGATGTCCCCGTCGGCGTCGACCACCCCGATCACGAGGTTCACTCCCGCGAGTGCCGCGACGAACGGGCTCGCAGGGTGACCGAGCACCTCGGCCGTCGCGCCCTGCTGCACGATGCGCCCGTCGTGCAGGATCGCGGCGCGGTCGGCGAGCACGATCGCGTCGAGCGGATCGTGGGTCACGAGCAGGATGGGGATCGGCGCAGGCCACGGGCGCTCGGCGATGAGCGCTCGCATCTCGGGGCCGGTCTCCACGTCGAGGGCGGTGAAGGGCTCGTCGAGCAGGAGCACCTCGGGGCGTGCCGCGAGCGTGCGGGCGAGGGCCACGCGCTGCCGCTGACCGCCCGACAGCGCGAGCGGGCGCCGTGACGCGAGCTCCGCCAACCCGACTCGCGCGAGCCAGCGTCTCGCCGTCTCGCGCGACGCCGACGCGCCCATGCCCTGGGCCCGGGGGCCGAAGGCGACGTTGTCGAGCGCGCTCAGGTGCGGGAAGAGGAGCGGCTGCTGGCCGAGCAGGCCCACCCGCCGGCCCTCGGGGCCGACATGGCGTCGCGGTCGCCCCGGCTCCGCCGAGCCGAGCTCGCGCCCGGCGAGGTGCACCGCGCCACGGTCGACGGCGAGGGTGCCCGCGATCGTCTGCAGCAGCGTGGTCTTGCCCGAGCCGTTCGGGCCGAGCACCGCGAGGGTCTCGCCCGGAGCGACGCGAAGCGAGACGTCGAGCGCGAAGTCGCCGCGTCGGGTCGTGACGTCGGCCACGAGGCCCTCGGATGCCGCGTCGCCGTTCACCTCGCGGCATCCTCACGCCAGCCGCGCATCACGAGCAGCACCGCGACGGCGACGCAGATGAGCATGAGCGAGAGGGCGATCGCGATGTCCTCGCTGACCCCGGCCCCGTTGAACGCCGTGTAGATCGCGAGCGGCATGGTGCGGGTGGTGCCGGCCGCGTTGCCGGCGAAGAGCGCGGTCGCGCCGAACTCGCCGAGCGCTCGGGCGAAGCACAGCACGGTGCCCGCGAGGAGCCCTGGGCCGACGAGGGGCAGGGTGATGCGCCGGAAGACCGTCGACCGGCTCGCGCCGAGCCCCGCTGCGACGGCCTCGTACCGAGTGCCGGCGGTGCGCAGCGCCCCCTCGACCGAGATCACGAGGAACGGCAGCGCGACGAACGCCTGTGCGATCACCACGGCCGCGGTCGTGAACGGCACCCGGATGCCGGCGACGTCGAGCACGCCGCCGAGCAGTCCGTTCCGGCCGAGCAGTGCCAGCAGCGCGATGCCCCCGACGAGCGGCGGGAGCACGAGCGGCAGCGTCGCGAGCGTTCGGAGCACCGCGGCGATGCCCCGCGAACTGCGGGCGATGACGACGGCGAGCGGCACCCCGAGCACGATGCACACGACGGTCGCGATGCTCGCCGTCGAGAGCGAGAGGGCGAGTGCCTCGAGTGCGGCAGGGGAGGCGACCGCGGCCGGCACCCCCGCCCAGTCGAGACGCACGAGCAGGGCGACGAGCGGAAGCACGAGGAGCGCGGCGCCGAGCGCGGCCGGAAGGAGGAGCCACGAGGGGAACCCCGCGCCGACGTCGTTCCGCGCACGCGCTCGCGGTGCTCGAGGCGCCTGCTCGGTGCGACGGGCGGCGTCGGTCGTCGTCACGGGCTCCCGAATCCGTACGAGGCGAGTACGGCCGCCCCGTCCGGCGAATGCACGAACTCGACGAATGCGCGTGCCGCCTCGGGATTGGCCGCCCCGGCGAGCTCGGCGATCGGGTAGACGTTCGTCGCGGCATCCGCGCCCTCGATCGGGACGCCGTCGACGTCGCCCGCCGCCGCCGCGATGTCGGTGACGTAGACGAGCCCGGCGTCGGCCTCGCCGGAACGCACCTTCGTGAGCACCGCGCTCACGTTCTGCTCTTCGCTCGCGGGGGTCAGCGCGACCCCGGCGAGCTCGAGGAGCTTCGCCGCCGCGGTGCCGCAGGGCACCTCGGGCGCGCAGACCACGACGAGCGGGTGAGCGGATGCCTCGTCGCCGAGGTCGTCGAGGCCCTCGATGTCGAGCGGATTGCCGGACTCCACGGCGATCTCGAGCACGTTCGTCGCGAAGGTCTCGGGCTCGCCGCCGAGGAGGCCGGCGTCGTCGAGCTTCGCCATGTTCCGTTCGTCGGCGGACGCGAACACATCGGCCGCTGCGCCCTCGATGAGCTGTGTGGCGAGGGTAGCCGAGCCGTCGTAGGTGATCGGTGCGACGTCGAGGTCGGGGTGCCGAGCCTCGAACTCGGCGGCGAGTTCGTCGAAGGCGGCCGTGAGCGATGCGGCGGCGAAGATCGTGAGCGTTCCGCTCAGACCTTCCTCGGGCGCGCCGGATGCGGGGGAGTCGGTGGCCTGGCCGCCGCCCGAGCCCGGAGCCGCGCAGCCACCGAGGGTGAGGGCGACGACCGCCGCCGACGCCGCGATGAGCGGGAATCGCCGGATCATGCGCGGCCCTCGTTCTCGGTCTCGAGGGCGACCATCGTCGCCTTGACGACGGCGACCGCCTTCGAACCGACCTCGAGGCGCAGCTCCCGTGCCGCCTCGGCCGACATGAGGGAGACCACCCGGTGCGGCCCGCACTGCAGTTCGACCTGGGCCATGAGTCCGTCGATCTCGACGCGGGTGACGAGGCCGACGAAGCGGTTGCGGGCGCTCCGCTGCACCGCGCTGGTGTCGTGCACGGTCGCGGCGATCGCGACGGCTCGTGCTGCGAGGTCGTCGCCGGCGACCACTTGCCGGCCCGCGGAATCCTTCTCGACTCGCAGCAGCCCGTCGTGCACCCACCTGCGGATCGTGTCATCGCTCACGCCGACGAGCGAGGCCGCTTCACTGATCCGATACTGCGTCATGAATTGGACGATACTTCCGCAGACGCGGAAGCACAACCGCGGTCCCGCCGCTCCGACATTCGCGTCGGGAGCGGGGTCCGTAGGTCCTGGACTCTCCGGCTGTTAGCCTCGAACCGCTCACGCGAGGCGAGACAGCGAGGACGGAGCGCCATGGACGAGTTCGATGCATCTCCGCCGCTGCACCCGTCCGGCTCCGAGGCCGATCGGCTCGTCGCCGACCACCTCGAGCGCGCGGTCGACCTCGCCACCGAGAACGTGCGGAAGGGCGGCGGCCCGTTCGGCGCCATCGTGGTCGCGGCCGACGGGCGGATCTTCGAGGGCGTCAACCGGGTCACCGCGAACCTCGATCCCACGGCGCACGCCGAGGTGACGGCGATCCGGGCGGCGTGCCAGGGGCTCGGCAGTTTCGAGCTCAGCGGCGCCACGCTCTACTCGAGCTGCGAGCCGTGCCCGATGTGCCTCGCCGCTTCGCTGTGGGCGCGGATCGATCGCGTCGTCTTCGCCGCGGATCGCAACGACGCCGCGGACGCCGGGTTCGACGATGCGGTGTTCTACCGCTACTTCGACGGCGGGCCCGAGGCACGCGAGGTGATGCCGGTCGCGAACCTCGATCTCGGCGCTGTCCGGCGCATCGCCCCGTTCACGGAGTGGCGCCGCACCGCATCGCGGATCGAGTACTGACGGCGTCCGTCATCCCTCGTCGCTCGATGGATCGGGCTGCTCGATCAGCTGGAGGATGCGGGCGGCGACGCTCACCGCGATCGTCGCCGGCGCCTTCCCGGCGACCTCGGGGATGCCGATCGGGGTCTCGACCCGGGCGAGGGCCGCGTCGTCGTGCCCGAGCTCCCGCAGCCGCGTGCGGAACCGCGCCCATTTCGAGCGCGAGCCGATGAGCCCGATCGACCCGAGCGCGGGATGACGCAGCGCAGTGTCGACGATCGCGAGATCCTCGACGTGGTCGTGCGTCATGATCAGCACGTGCGTGCCCGGCGGGAGCAGGGCGAGACCGGCCTCGGGCACTGGCTCGTGATGGAGGTGCACCGTGGCGACGGCGTCGCCGAGGAGCCCTGAGACGCCCGGTTCGCCGAGGCGCGCGGCCCCGAGCATCTCGGGCCGCGAGTCGACGAGGTGGAGTTCGAGTTCCTGACGGCCGAGGACGCGTGCGAGTTCGATCCCGACGTGACCGACTCCGAACACGGCGACCGACGGCACGACCCGCACCGGTTCCAGCAGCATGGTGACCTCTCCTCCGCAGCATTGCACGCCGTAGTCCGTCGTCGCCTTGTCGCTGAGCGTCATGGTCAGCAGCTCCGGCTCGGCGGACGCCGTCGCGAGCATGGCGCGGGCGCGATCCGTCGCGGTCTGCTCGAGGTTGCCGCCGCCGACCGTGCCGAACACCGTGTCGGGCGAGACGATCATCTTCGCCCCGCCGTTCCGCGGAGCATGCCCGCGCACGACGGCCATCGTGACGAGCACCGCCGGCGTCCGCGCCTCGCGGAGTCGCTGCAGGGCCTCGAGCCAGTCCATGGGCGCCGCCTGCGGCTACGCCCCGGTCACGCCGGCGGTGACGAGCCCGGAGTCGCTGTCGTCGTCGCCCGCGGCGGCGGCATCCGCCATCGCGGCCCGTGCCGCCTCGACCGCCCAGAAGACCTCTTCGGGCGTCGCCGGCGAGCCGAGCTCGACGCTGCGACCGGGGGGGCCGAACGCGCCGACCGCGGCGCGGATCGCCTCGCGGGCGCTGAATGCGAGCATGAGCGGCGGCTCGCCGACGGCCTTCGAGCCGTAGATCGCGCCGTCTTCGCGGGCGTTCTCGAAGAGACGCACGTTGAACTCCCCGGGCATCTCCGAGAAGCTCGGCAGCTTGTACGTGCTCGCCGACTGGGTCAGCAGCCGCCCTCGGCCGGGGCCGTCGGTCTCGTCCCAGCGGAGCTCCTCGAGCGTGAGCCATCCGAGGCCCTGCACGTACCCGCCCTCGATCTGGCCGAGGTCGAGCATGGGCGAGAGCGAGTCGCCGACGTCGTGCACGATGTCGACGCGGCGCACCCGGATGGCGCCCGTGAACCCGTCGACCTCGACCTCGGTCGCGGCGGCGCCGTAGGCGAAGTACTTGAACGGCGACCCCTGCATGAGGTCGGGGTTCCAGTGCAGCCCCTCGGTGCGGTAGAAGCCGGCCGCCCAGAGCTGCACGCGCTGCAGGTACGCCGCGTCCGCGACCTCGGCGAAGGTGAGGCGCTCGTCGAGCCTGCCGAGTCCGGTCACGAATCCGCCGTCGAATCGCACGTCTCGCTCGTCGACGTCGAGGAGCCGCCCGGCGACCGCCGCCATCCGTGCGCGGATCTGCTCGCACGCGTCCCTCACGGCACCGCCGTTGAGGTCCGAACTCGACGAGGCCGCGGTCGCCGAGGTGTTCGGCACCTTGTCGGTGCGCGTCGGGGCGAGGCGCACCTGTTCGAGGCGGAGACCCAGCGCCGTCGCCGCGACCTGCAGCATCTTCGTGTGCAGACCCTGGCCCATCTCGGTGCCGCCGTGGTTGATGAGCACCGAGCCGTCCTTGTAGACGTGCACGAGCGCCCCCGCCTGGTTGAAGGCGGAGAAGTTGAACGAGATGCCGAACTTCACCGGAGTGATCGCGAGGCCGCGCTTCGTCTCGGCGTGCGTCGCGTTGAACGCCGTGACCTCGGCACCGCGCGCCGCGAGATCGCTCTCGTGGCTGAGCTGGTCCCAGATCGTCTCGAGCCGACCGGCGTCCTTCACGAGCTGTCCGTACGGCGTGCGCTGGCCCTGCCGATAGAAGTTCCTCCTCCGGAGTTCGGCCGGCTCGATGCCGAGCACGGGCGCGGCGCGGCCGAGGACGTCTTCGATGAGGAACATGCCCTGCGGCCCGCCGAAGCCGCGGAACGCGGTCTGCGAGGTCTTGTTCGTCTTCGCGATACGGCCGTGGACGTGCACGTTCGGAATCCAGTAGGCGTTGTCGACATGGCAGAGCGCACGGCCGAGCACGGGCTCCGAGAGATCGAGGCTCCAGCCGCCGTCGGCGGTGAGCGTGGCGTCGAGCGCCTGGATCAGCCCGTCGGCGGAGAAACCCGCCCTCCAGGCGAGGTGGAAGGGGTGGCGCTTGCCGGTCATGGTGATGTCCTGCGTGCGGTTCAGCCGCAGGCGCACTGGCCGCCCCGTGAGCTTCGCGCCGAGCGCGGCGATCGCGGCGAACCCGTGCGGCTGCATCTCCTTGCCGCCGAATGCACCGCCCATGCGGAGCGACTGCACGGTGACGCGGCTCGCCGGCACGTCGAGCACGTGGGCGACGATCGCCTGCGTCTCCGACGGGTGCTGCGTCGAGCACTGCACGAAGTACTGGCTCTCCGAATCGAGCACGGCCAGCGACGCCTGGGTCTCGAGGTAGAAGTGCTCCTGGCCGCCGACCTCGCTGACGCCTTCGAAGACGTGCACCGAATCCGCCATCGCGGCAGTGGCATCGCCTCGGGAGACGGTGCGGGCGATGCCCTGATACGACCCGGCGGCGATCGCCTCGGCCACCGTGATGCACGAACTCAGTCGTTCGTACGTGACGCGCACCGCCTCGGCGCCGAGACGCGCCGCCTCCTGCGTCTCGCCGAGCACCCAGACGAGCGCGTGGCCGGAATACATCGCCTCGCTCGGGAAGAGCGGTTCGTCGTGCTTGATCCCGGCGTCGTTGAGCCCCGGCACGTCGGCAGCCGTCAGCACGCGCACCACGCCGGGCACCTCGTAGGCGGGGGCGACGTCGACGCTCACCCGGGCGTGCGCCTCGGTCGACTGCACCGGCCATGCGGTGAGCGCGCCGGCCGTCTGCACGGCGAGATCGTCGGTGTACATCGCGGCGCCGGTCGCGTGCAGCGCTGCGCTCTCGTGGGCGGCGCTGAGGCCGACGACGGGATTGGCGGGGCGATCGGCGAGCGAGCTCACACCGGCACCTCCTTCGACGCGATGAGCGCGGCGCTGTACAGCTTCAGCAGCGCGTTGCCGAGCATGTGCGAGCGGTACTCGTTCGAGGCGCGGTGATCGGAGATCGGAGTGCCCTCGGCCTGCAGCACCCTCGATGCCGCGCGCACGGTCGCGACGTTCCACGGCGCGCCGACGAGCACCGCCTCCGTGGCGTGCGCGCGCAGCGGAGTGGCGGCCACGCCGCCGAGTCCGATGCGCGCCGAGGTGATCACCCCGCCGTCGACGTCGAGGGCGAAGCCGACGGCGACGCTCGAGATGTCGTCGAAGCGTCGCTTCGCGATCTTGTGGAACCCAGCGACGCCCGCGAGCGGCACGGGGATGCGCACGGCACGGATGAGCTCGTCATCGCGGCGCACCGACTGGCGGTAGCCGGTGAAGTACTCGGCGAGCTGCACCTCGCGCTCCCCGCTGCTCGAGGCGAGCAGGAGCCGGGCGTCGAGGGCCAGGAGCGCCGGGGCGGCATCGCCGATCGGCGACGCGGTGCCGAGGTTGCCGCCGAACGTCGCGCGGTTGCGGATCAGCCGGGACGCGAACTGCGGGAGGAGCTGTGCGAGGAGCGGCACGCGGTCGGCGAGCCCGCGCTCGACCTCGGACAGCGTGAGTGCTGCGCCGATCTCGATCACCTGACTGCCGACCGACAGGGTTCGCAGCTCCTCGAGCCGCTCGATCGCGATGACGAGCGGTGGTCGGAGCCCTCGCAGGTTCACCTCGACGCCGAGATCGGTGGACCCCGCGACGAGGAGCGCGTCCGGCTCGTCGCGGAGCATCCCGAGCGCGTCGACGAGCGACGCGGGGCGGATGAATCGGCCGTCGCCGGCGCGGACATCGGTCGCCACGGCGACGGGAGCCGGTCGAGCGCGGCGCGCAGCAAACTCGTCGTCGGCCGTCGGGGCGCCGAGCGAGTAGGCGGCGTCCCTGATCGGACGGTAGCCGGTGCACCGGCAGAGGTTGCCGCTCAGCGAATGCAGTTCGAAGCCGTTGGGGCCGCGCTCCTCTCCGGCAGCGGCCGGCGCGCGATCGGAACGGTAGTACTCGTCGGCCATGCTGCACGCGAACCCGGGCGTGCAGTAGCCGCATTGCGACGCCCCCGCCTCGGCGAGCTTCTCCTGCACCGGGTGCAGCGACTCGGGTGACCCGAGGCCCTCTGCGGTGACGATCTCCTGCCCGTTCAGCGCGGCGACGGGCACGAGGCAGGCGTTCACCGCCGTCCACTGGGTGCCGCCCCGGTCGTCGGGTGCGGCGAGCAGCATCGCGCAGGCGCCGCACTCGCCCTCGGCGCAGCCCTCCTTGGCGCCCGACAGCCCGATCTCACGCAGCCACTCGAGCGCGCTCGTGTGAGCTTCGGCGCGCACGGGGCGCCGCCGACCGTTGACGGTCACGGCGATGTCATCCATGGGCGAACTCCTCCGGGGCGCTGCACTGCGCCCGCCACCGAGTCGCTCACGGCGCCTCGGTGGTTGGATTCTACGCGTCGACCCTGACGGATCCGTGGATTCCCGGACCGTCTCGCGGCGCGGTCATTGCGGCGTCGGCGCCGTCACAGCGAAGATGGGCCATGGCCCACGTCCGCAGCACACGTGCCGCACCCGCTCCGCGCACCGCGCTCACGGCGGCCGATCTCGCTGCCGTCGACCGCCGCCTCGCCGCAACCGACGCACTGCTCGAGCGCGCCTACCCCGGCGACGACGGCTCGCGCCAGCCCGTGCACACCGTGTACGTCCCGGCCGACCGGTACGGCGCGGGCCTGCCGGGGGAGTGGGGCGCCGCCGCGCTCGCCGCCGCGGAGGCCTCGGGCGGCCTCGAGGCGCTTGCGGAACGAGTGGGCGTCGAGCGATCGCTCGTCGACGACGTGGTGCCCGCCGTGCGCGACAAGCTCGAGCGGGAACCGATCGAAGACCTCCGCCTCGACTTCGAGGACGGCTACGGCGATCGCGGCGACGAGGTCGAGGACTCCGACGCCTGGCGCCAGGCCGAACGCGTCGCCGCGGCCGTCGCGGCCGGCCTCGCGCCGCCCTTCATCGGCGTGCGCGTGAAGAGCTTCGAAGCGCCGACACGGGCGCGGGGCATCCGCACCCTCGATCTCTTCGTGAGCACCCTCGTCGCACGCGGTGAGCTGCCGGGCGGCCTCGTGCTCACGCTGCCGAAGGTGTCGACGGTCGCCCAGGTCGAGGCGATGGCGGAGGTCGCGGCCGCCCTCGAGCGCGCGCACGGGCTGCCCGACGGCCGGCTCCGCTTCGAGGTGCAGGTCGAGACGCCGCAACTGGTGCTCGGCCCCGACGGCGACTCTCCGCTCGCGAAGCTGCCGACCGCCGTGCCGGGCCGCATCAGCGCGCTCCACTACGGCACCTACGACTACAGCGCGTCGCTGCAGATCTCCCCGGCGAACCAGTCGATGGAGCATCCGGTCGCCGACCACGCGAAGGAGGTCATGCGGCTCGCGGCGGCGGGCACCGGCATCCGGCTGTCCGACGGGTCGACGAACATCCTTCCGCTCGGCGACCGCGCCGACGAGGCCTGGCGCCTCCACGCGCGGCTCGTGCGCCGGTCGCTCGACCGCGGCTTCTACCAGGGCTGGGACCTGCACCCCCACCAGCTTCCGACCCGCTTCATCGCGACCTACGCGTTCTTCCGCGAGGGGTATGCCGAGGCATCCGGGCGCCTTCGCGGCTACCAGGGCGGCGAGGGCGGCGCGGTGCTCGACGAACCGGCGACGGCCCGAGCACTCGCCGACTTCGTACTGCGCGGCGTCGAGTGCGGCGCGCTCACCGAGGCCGAGGTCGCCGCCGACGTCGGCCTCGATCGACGCGGCCTCGCCGCGATCGCCCACCCGAGACTCGCGAACGGCTGAGCGGATGCCCCGGCGCCGCTCCAACGACAAGGAATCCGCATGAGCTACTTCTCGCCGCAGGGCGGACTGCCTGCCCAGACCGAGCTCCTCACCGACCGGGCGATCGTGAGGGAGGCGTACACGGTCATCCCGAAGGGGGTGCTCCGCGACATCGTGACGAGCAACCTGCCGGGGTTCGCCAACTCGAGGTCGTGGATCCTCGCTCGACCGATCGCGGGCTTCTCGACGACCTTCTCGCAACTGATCGTCGAGATCGGCCCGGGCGGCGGGGCCGAGCGACCCGAGCACGAGGCCGCCGTCGAGGGCGTCGTGTTCGTCACCTCCGGTTCGCTCTCGCTCGTGCTCGACGGCGAGCGGCATCAGCTGGGCGCGGGCGGGTACGCGTACCTCGCTGCGGGTGCGGCGTGGTCGCTCGCGAACGAGGGCGACGAGCCCGTGACCTTCCAGTGGATCAGGAAGGCCTACGAGCCGGTCGACGGCATCGCACGGCCGGGTTCGTTCGTCACGCGCGACCAGGACATCGAGCCGATCGAGATGCCCGGCACGAACGGGGCGTGGGCGACGACCCGCTTCGTCGACCCCGACGACCTCTCCCACGACATGCACGTCAACATCGTGACGTTCCGGCCGGGCGGCACGATTCCGTTCGCAGAGACCCACGTCATGGAGCACGGGCTCTTCGTGCTCGAGGGCAAGGGCGTCTATCGGCTGAACGACGACTGGGTGGAGGTCGAGGCGGGCGACTTCATGTGGCTTCGGGCCTTCTGTCCGCAGGCGTGCTACGCGGGCGGGCCCGGTCCGTTCCGCTACCTGCTCTACAAGGACGTGAACCGGCAGATCCGGCTGTCGTGAGCGTCAGGGCGGGTGCAGCGATGCAGGAGCAGTCGGCCGGTGCGCCGAGTGTCGGGGGCGGGCCGTTCGATCTCGTCATCCGGGGTGGACGGGTGCTGCTCGGCGACGCGTTCTCGCCGGCCGAGGTCGCGGTGCGGGGCGGCGTCATCGTGCGCATCGCGCCGCTCGGCGCCGCGCTCGAGGGCTCGCGCATCGTGCAGCTCGCCGACGACGAGGTCCTGATCCCGGGCCTCGTCGACACGCACGTGCACGTCGACGAGCCCGGCCGCACCGAGTGGGAGGGATTCGAGTCGGCGACTCGCGCCGCGGCGGCGGGCGGAGTGACGACCATCGTCGACATGCCGCTCAACAGCATTCCGGCGACGACCTCGGTCGCAGCGCTCGATGCGAAACGCCGCGCCGCAGACGGGCGGGTGTTCGTCGACGTCGGGTTCTGGGGCGGCGTCGTGCCGGGCAACCTCGAAGAGCTCGGGCCGCTCGCGGGCGAGGGGGTCTTCGGGTTCAAGTGCTTCCTGCTCGACTCGGGGGTCGACGAGTTCCCCGCGATCACCGCCGATGAGATGGAGGCCGCGATGGCGGTGCTCCGCGCGAGCGATTCGCTGCTCCTCGTGCACGCCGAGGACGCGCGGCTGATCGGTGCGGCGCCGCACCCGCACAGCACCCGGTACTCCGACTTCCTCGCATCGCGACCGCGCGAGGCCGAGGACTCGGCGATCGCCGACGTGATCGATCGCGCCACGCGCACCGGGGCTCGCGCGCACGTGGTGCACCTGAGCTCGGCGGACTCGCTCGGCCGTATCGCCGACGCCAGGCGCGCTGGGGTGCGGCTCTCGGTCGAGACGTGCCCCCACTACCTCACGCTCACGGCGGAGGAGATCCCGGCCGGCGCAACGGCCTTCAAGTGCTGCCCGCCGATCCGCGAGGCGGCGAATCGCGACGCCCTCTGGAGCGGCCTCGAGTCGGGCGCGATCGACTTCATCGTCTCCGACCACTCGCCGGCACCGGCCGAACTGAAGTACGCGGGCCACGGCGACTTCGTCGAGGCATGGGGCGGGATCGCCTCCCTCCAGCTCGGGCTGCCGCTCGTGTGGTCGGGAGCCCGAGAGCGCGGCATCCCGCTGGAACGGGTCGTCGAGTGGATGTCGGGCGCACCCGCGCATCGGGTCGGCCTGACGGAGAAGGGGCGCATCGCCGAAGGCGCCGCGGCCGACTTCGCCGTCTTCGCGCCCGACCAGACGTTCACGGTCGAGGCATCGGCGCTCGAGCACCGCCACGCCGTGTGCCCCTACGATGGACGCGAACTCTCAGGAGTGGTTCGGGCGACGCTGCTCGCGGGGCTTCCGGTCGACCGGGCCGTGGCACGGGGTCGACTGCTCCGCAGGGACGGGATCGGACGATGAAGCTCGAGGATTTCAACGGACTCGACCGCCGAACGGCGATCGAGGCGCTGCGTCCGTGCCTCGACATCCCGCGCTGGAGCGAGGAACTCGCCGACGGCCGGCCGTTCGCCTCGGTCGCCGAGCTCGTCTCGGCGGCCGACCTGGCCGCATCGCCGTTCACCGCCGAGGAGATCGACCGCGCCCTCGCGCACCATCCGCCGATCGGCCGGCGAGCCGCCGGCTCGACCGCCGAAGCGAGCCTGTCGCGCAGCGAGCAGTCGGGCGTCGACCCGAACGACACCGAGGTCGCCGCCGCACTCGCGACGGGCAACCTCGCGTACGAGGCGAGGTTCGGTCGGGTCTTCCTGGTCCGTGCCGCCGGCCGCTCCGCGAGCGAGATGCTCGCGCTGCTCGACGAACGCCTCACGCACTCGGCCGCCGCCGAAGACGTCATCGTCGCCGAGCAGCTGCGCGAGATCGCCGTCCTCCGAGTGAAGGGACTCATCACCGCATGACCACCTCCCAGATCACCACGCACGTGCTCGACACGACCGTCGGCCGTCCGGCCGAGGGCGTTCGGGTCGAGCTGTTCGTGCGCGCGGCATCCGGCTGGAGCCTCGTCGGATCGGGCACGACCGACGCCGACGGCCGCGCGTCAGGACTCGGCCCGGCCTCGGTCCCAGTCGGCGAGTATCGCCTGCACTTCGATACGGGCGGCTTCTTCGCCGCCCGCGGCGTCGACACGTTCTTTCCCGAGGTCGTGCTCCACTTCGATGTCGCCGACGACGGGGGGCACGTTCACGTGCCGCTCCTGCTGAGCCCCTTCGCCTACTCGACCTACCGGGGGAGCTAGGCCCGATGGATGGAGACGCCATGCCCGACCGAGGGATCGTGCTCGGACCGAACCGCTACGGCAAGGCCGAGGTCCGCGTCGTCAAGGTCACCCGCGACACCGATCGCCACGAGATCGAGGACCTCAGCGTCACGTCGCAGCTGCACGGCGACTTCGCCGCGGCGCACCTGTCGGGCGACAACTCGCACGTCATCCCGACCGACACGCAGAAGAACACGATCTTCGCGTTCGCGCGCGACGGAGTGGGGTCGCCCGAGGCGTTCCTGCTCCGCCTCGCCGATCACTTCACCTCCTCGTTCGCGTGGGTCGACGGCGGACGTTGGGAGGCCGAGAGCTACGCATGGCAGCGCATCGTGTCGCACGGAGCCCCGCACGACCACGCCTTCGTGCGGACGGGACAGGGCACGCGCACGGCCGTCGTCGTCGCCGACGGCGACGCCCGCCACGTCATCGCCGGGCTCAAGGAGCTCACGGTGCTGAAGACCACGCAGTCGGGCTTCGAGGGCTTCCCGAGAGACAGGTACACGACCCTGCAGGAGACGACCGACCGGATCCTGGCCACGGACGTCGCGGCCCGCTGGCGGTACGTCGGCACCGACGTCGACTACAACGCCGTCTACGAGAACGTCCGGGCGCTGCTGCTCGAGGCGTTCACCGAGCAGTACTCGGCAGCCCTGCAGACCACGCTCTTCGACATGGGGAGACGAGTGCTCGAACGCCACCCCGAGATCGCCGAGATCCGCTTCTCGATGCCGAACAAGCACCACTTCGTCGTCGACCTCGCCCCGTTCGGGCTCGACAACCCCAACGAGGTGTTCTACGCGGCCGACCGGCCGTACGGGCTCATCGAGGCCACCGTCACGCGCGATGGGCTGGCGCCCGCACCCGCGGCCTGGGAAGGCATCGCCGGCTTCTGCTGAGCCGGCGGGCAGACCGGTCCATCGACGGGCGGATGCTGCGG